>NZ_NFIQ01000239.1 GCF_002159455.1 Flavonifractor sp. An306 | reverse complement strand
AGCTCCACATCATTGGTCAGATTTCCAGTGGCAGTGATCTTCAACATCGTTCATTTCTCCTTTTTCTGTTAGAATAATTGGTTGTAAGAAAGAGGGGGACTCACAGCTTTTGTGAGTCCCCCAAGGGCTTAATACCCCGTCCGGGGCAGGGTGGGAATGACAGGTTTGCCGTACACCGTGGTCACCCAACGGCTGACGGCCTGCACCCACTGGCCGTTGTAGACGCCGCCCACGTCGGCCACATTGACAAAGGAGGTGGAGGCCAGGTTGGCCACGGCGGTGCAGTGGAGGTACGGCTTTTCTACCTGGGCAAAGCCAGCAGGGGCCTGTCCAAAGACGAACATGACCTCTGTGACCCGTTCATTGCTGGCAAGGCCCAGTGCGGTGGCCGAGGCAGCCAGGGTGTAGTTCTTGCTGGTGGACAGGTTGTCTGCCAGGGTCCGATACTCGCCGCCGTTCACACGATAGGTGATCTTATAGGTGCCGGGGAAGTTATAGGTTCCGGTGACCACCGTGTCCAGCCGTACCTCTGCGGGGAGGGTATCGCGCCAATAAAAGTTGTCCAGCCGGACATTGGAGCTATTGGCGATGCCGGAGAAGGTATAGCATACCGGCTGGCCTGCCATGATCTCCTTGGGGCCGGTTTTGGTGATGGATACGCCGGTAGTTAGGCTCTTGTTGGTCACCTCAAATTTGACGATCTGTCCCTCATGTTCAAGATAGGCAGTGA
>NZ_NFIQ01000238.1 GCF_002159455.1 Flavonifractor sp. An306 | reverse complement strand
CCGGGGAAAATGGATACCCACCCATTATTGACCAAGATACCTTCCAGCAAGTGCAGGAAAAGATCTCAGAAAAGACAAGTGGGAAGTTTCCACGCCGGACGGAATCGGATGGCTTATGGCAAAAGCTGCGAAGCGGATGCTGTCAGACTCGCCTGCTCCGAACCGGAGGGCCAATCGGGCATACCGGAAACGTCCATCTGAAATGTTCTGCCTGCAGAAACGCATTTGTTGTCGGGAAGGAGGAACTGCTTGCGCAGACGGCACGGCAGCTTGCGGCACATGAAAAACCCATATGTAAGCCATACGCGCCCTCTGCGGAGGCTGTTCGCCTGGCCAATGCCATTAACCGGGCGTTGGAACAGCCAGGAGACGGTAAGGAGGCTCTCTCCCACATCCTGCAAGGGGCAGCTGCCCGGTATGCCTGCTGTGATGATGGTGTGGATATGGCTGTAAGCCAAACGCAGCCCGACCAAATCGACTGGGAACGCTTCGAACGAACGGTCTCCCATATCATAATCGGAACAGATAACGCAATCACCGTGCACTTCTGATTAGGAACAGAAAGGACAGCAAAATGGAACAATCATCACTGGAACGCACCGTCCACCGTATTCCGGCATTACGCTCCAATGTAGCAGGCAACAAGACGAGACTCCATGGCAGGCAGCGGGTGGCGGCTTACTGCCGGGTCAGCACCGACAGCGAGGAGCAGATCAACAGCTACACCGCCCAGA
>NZ_NFIQ01000237.1 GCF_002159455.1 Flavonifractor sp. An306 | reverse complement strand
CCCCCAGCACGACTCCTACTCCTACGCCGACGCCCACCCCCAGCACAACGCCTACGCCGACCCCCACGCCCACTCCGGTTCCCAATTTCTTTGACGATGTGCCGGATGCGGCCTGGTATGCGGACTATGTCAATCTGGCGGCCCAGGCGGGGCTGATGAAAGGCGTGGGGAACGGTCGGTTCAACCCCTCGGGCATCATGAGCGTGGCCGAGGTGGTCACCCTCACCGCCCGGCTCCACGCTGAGCGCAACGGCAAGACCGTGCCCGCCGCCGGCGGGGCCTGGTATCAGGGCGCCTATACCTACTGTCTGCAGAACGGGCTGTTCACCGCCTCCGAGGTGCCCCTGTCCACCATGGGAGACAGCGCTACCCGGTTCCAGATGGCGGATTTGATGGACCGGGCGGTGCCCGAGAGCGAAAAGCAGGCCATCAACAGCGTGCCCGACGGCGGGGTGCCCGACCTGCGGGAGTCCGACCCCTATGGGGATGTAGTGTACCGCTGGTATCGGGCGGGCATCACCGAGGGGGACCAGTCCGGCCGCTTTAACGGCAATTCTCAGATCAGCCGGGCGGAGCTGGCCACGATCCTGTGCCGTCTGGCCGGGCTGACGCCCCGGGTAGGGGACAAGGACCTCCAGCCGGAGCCCACCCCCACTCCCGCGCCTACACCTACGGCCACGCCTGTTGTGACCCCCACCCCTGCGCCGACCCCCACTGTAACGCCTACTCCTGCGCCTACGCCGACAGCTACTCCCACCC
>NZ_NFIQ01000236.1 GCF_002159455.1 Flavonifractor sp. An306 | reverse complement strand
TTGAGAACAGCCAATATTCTTTCACACCCAAGGCATTAAAGGAATATCTGTTCCAAGAGGGATTTACTGTGACCAACAAGGGGCAATATGATTATGTAATGCCAATCCCAAATGACGAGAAGAAGAAAAAGCAAAAGTATATCTGTCTCATTAAAGTCAAACTTGATAAGGCCATATCACAGGAAAGACAGGTATGAGGACGGAGATATTAAGTGCCTTCCCCTACTTTGGTGGTAAGGCAGCACTGACACAAACCATCTGTGAGATGTTGGATTATAGCTGTGAACGGTTTATAGAGCCGTTCGGTGGTGGCGCTCGTGTCCTGTTGAATAAACCACGCCATGCGCTGGAGATTTATAACGATGCCAGCGCCGGGTTATGTGCGTTTATGCGGTGTATGAGTGACCCTCAGAAAGCCCAGGAGGTCATAGACAGGCTTTATGATACTCAGTATGATCCTGAGACATTCTATTCTGCCGTACAGCTCAGAAACGAGGTAGAGGACGACTATTTCGACGAGGACAGGAGACAGCTAAAGTTATATCTCAAGCATTTGGAGCAGAAATATAGTGACCCCTCTGTGCTGGATTTGATTGAGGAAATACGCCGCAATCTGAAATCCCATCCGCTGGAAATGGATTTAAGCCCATTGAAAGCATTATCTGACAGCACAGGATTGAGCACAGAAGAATCCATGCAGCTGACACAGTTTTATGGTGGATTGCAAGGAATTTTAGACTATGTGCGTCCTATATATGATGATGAACTGAACGAT
>NZ_NFIQ01000235.1 GCF_002159455.1 Flavonifractor sp. An306 | reverse complement strand
TCCCATCGTATGGATTACACCGCAAATGATAGCGGATGATTGCGGTCAATCCATCCAGGCCGGTGTACATGCTGGTCGTTCCGCATACAAGACGGACTCGCTTCCCACGTACTCCGCTTTTGCTCGCTCTGGCGGCCTGTGTCAGCTTTTCCAGCCATAGCTGGGTATCTGCGGCACTGATTCGGTGACTGCCTTTGCGAAATCCCCGCAAAGCATACCGGCCTGCCGCCGCGCATTCCCGGCTGCAATAGGTCCGCTCTACCCCAGCGGTGGTAGTGATTGGCCGACCGCACCACTGGCAGTTCCCTTCCACATGTGTCTGGTCCATCGCCAACAGGTAACAAAACCGACTGCAATATTTTTGGCCTTTTTGCTTCCCCTGCAGCGGTGCGCCACAGGCTGCACATGTCTCCGCCGGTTCTTCTGTACTGGGATTCGCTTTGTGATACGCCGCCCACCATTCGATCCTGCACGGGTCGCTGCAAAACCGCCGTTGTTTTCCCGTGCCCCATTCTGCCTGAAACTCTTTCCCGCAATTGGGGCAGATTGCTTTTGTCTGTTCTCTTGCCTGCCGTCGTTCCATGACTTTACGAGCATGATATTTGACCCGGCATTGGTCACTGCAAAACCGCCTTCGCCGCCCCCGCTCTCCACTTTGCTCCACGATATCCCCGCAGCCTGGGCAGATATCTACTGGCACATCATAATGCCGCTTGGCGTTATTGTATTTGTGCCGGCATGCATCACAGCAAAATTTCTGCCGCGTAATATGACA
>NZ_NFIQ01000234.1 GCF_002159455.1 Flavonifractor sp. An306 | reverse complement strand
ACCACGGTGCCCTTGGCGAGAACGCTGAAGTAGATGGAGATCTTCTCCGGCACGCCATTGATCTACTGGAGTCCGTTCGCACCCAGGGTGAGAACGATCCCTACTGGAATGCTCGGATGGGCTACTCCTGCCTGATGGCATACAGCTCCGCAGCCACCGCCTACGAGTACGCAAAACGCTGGCTGGCTCTGGCCCCGGATGACCCGGATGCCCAAAAGCTGGTGCGGGACTGTGAGGAATGTCTGGAGGAGGGAAATTCCTTGGAACTGGATTGGAATGAGCGGGAGGAGATCATCCGGCGGGAGACCATTCCCCCTGCCGATGATGACATCCTCGGCCATGTGAAAGTACATATCGACCAGCAGTTCGGCATCTATACCCAGCTCCTCACGGACAGCAGCGACCCGGCTCACCCGCTGGAGATCGCCGTCATCCCGCCCCGGCCGGAGCATGACTACTACACTCTGGTCACTGTCGGCTTGAGCCGGCATATAAAGACATGGCTGATGGGCTCCTGGGACTGCGGAGTATTTACCCACCGGGAGATTGCCCAGCGGCTTATGGATACCTTCACCGGTCTGAAGCTCAAGGAACTAGCGTGGTTTGAGAACCCAAGAGAAAAGACTCTGAAAAATGGCAAACCGCGTGCGCGCCGGGCCAAGTGGCTGCCGAACCGGGAGGTGGATCTGGTCTACCTCTATTCCGACCGCTATCTTGACGCCAGAAATCCCTCTCCCGCCGAAACCGACTTCTTCACCGTCACAAGGATGGATGCCTGGGG
>NZ_NFIQ01000233.1 GCF_002159455.1 Flavonifractor sp. An306 | reverse complement strand
TAAACAATACTGCCGGGGGGCTGGCTACCCTGGATTGGCGATTTTCGTCCGGCCGATATTGGCTTTTTTCTCCCGGCCCAATATGGTTAATTTCTCCCGACCCTAACATCTGCAATATGTCTTTATCATTTTAGATGCAAAATTTCTCGAAAAGTTCCATATTATAGTATTTTGTTCAACAAATTAAAATTGGTCAGCTATTCACCATATACGATCAAGAGGGTTTTTCCATCGCAATCCAAATAAACGCTCTGGTCGCCGCCAACCATTCCGTCTGTGCAGAAATGTACTTTCCATACACATTTATCTGGATCAAAATATGTCGTAACACTGTCATATTCGATAGTGCATTCGCCCTTGGCATGTTCGGCCACATTCTCAAAAGTGATTTCAGTCTCAGTTATATTTACAAACCCGGAAGTTTTTACACCAGGTTCGCATTCTAAATATATTGCTGCATCTTCGGCATAAGAAAAATTAGGGATCGCAATTTTATCAAAAATTGCCTTTGTCTGCTCTGCCAAATCCATGTACACAGTATAATCCATTGAGACTACTCCCGTATGCCACAAGGCAAAGTGTTCCTTAAACAGGGATTGAAGTTCCTCTTCAGTATACGACTGTTTTAACTCGTCACTTATAACCAAACCATTTTGAATAAATAAATCAAGCAGTTCTTCTGCGGGCATTTCGGATAATTCTTCATAAGTATATTTCTGTTCAGCTTCGGATTGAATGTCTGTTTGGGATATTTCCTCGTTATTTTGAGTTGGAGTTATTATGTCCTGTTGTCCTTGCTGACTGCAACCAACCAGACCCAACACACAGA
>NZ_NFIQ01000232.1 GCF_002159455.1 Flavonifractor sp. An306 | reverse complement strand
CAGGCAACAAGACGAGACTCCATGGCAGGCAGCGGGTGGCGGCTTACTGCCGGGTCAGCACCGACAGCGAGGAGCAGATCAACAGCTACACCGCCCAGAAAGCCTACTATACCCAGAAAATTGAGGAGTCCCCAGACTGGGAACTGGCCGGGATCTTCGCGGACGAGGGGATCACCGGAACCAGCATGAAAAAGCGCAAAGAGTTCAACCGGATGATCACCGCCTGCAAGCGGGGCGGGATCGACCTCATCCTGACAAAATCCCTCTCCCGCTTCGCACGAAATACAGTGGACTGCCTGGAGACGGTACGGATGCTGAAGGCCAGGGGGATCGGGGTCATCTTCGAAAAGGAAAATATCAATACGCTGACAGAGTCCAGCGAGTTCCTCATCACCCTGTTCAGCGGATTTGCCCAGGCCGAGAGCGAATCCCTCAGCTCCAATATCCAGCTGGGCATCCGTATGGCAATGAAAGAAGGAAAGGTCAACTTCCACTACAGATCCATGCTGGGCTATCAAAGAGGAGCGGACGGTAAGCCGGAGATCGTACCGGAGGAGGCCGAGGTGGTGCGGCGAATCTACCGCCGGTACCTGGAGGGCTGCAGTGAGGGCCAGATCCAGAGAGAACTTACCCAAGATGGGATCGCCACCGCAAAGGGTGTCAAGGCATGGTCCCATCAGATTGTGCATAACATCCTCACCAATGAAAAGTATGCGGGAGACGCCTTGCTGCAAAAGACCTTCACCACAGACTGCATCAGCAAGAAGGTCAAGAAGAATACCGGCGAGTTGCCGCAGTATTACATCAAGGACAACCACCCTGCTATCATCC
>NZ_NFIQ01000231.1 GCF_002159455.1 Flavonifractor sp. An306 | reverse complement strand
TTGCCTCCCATGGGGGACAACTGCTCAGTCTATATGCAGATAAAGGCTGCCATTTCGCAAATGGCAGCCTTGCTCTATCTTTCTATGTCCTCCGCTATTTTACGCTTACAAATATCTTTTTTTTGTGCAGTCAAAATTGGGGACGAAAAAACCCCGAAACCGTTGCGGCTTCGGGGTTTTTCGGTGCGATATCTTTTTTTGGTCGCACAATGTGGAGTGTAAGACCAATTGAGATATCCCCGGAAATCCCTGAATTCATGGGCTTTGCGAGGCATTGGCCTTATTTTTTTGCCCTTTTTTAAGCAGAGCATCGGCAGATTCTCTGTGTGATGGGCCATTTTAGTGTTCGACCAAAAAAGATGTCCGCTTTATCCATGTCGAAAGATTGACTGAGGGAAGCGCCTGCTTCATCGGACACGTCATCCAAGGAGTTCGTCCAGCAGGTAGTTGTATTCCGGCAGCTGATCCGTGTACTCTTTCATCCATTCCCGCATAGCTCGCTTTTCCAGATTGGTGGCTTCCGTGTAATCCTCGCTGTGTCCTTCCTGCTCCATAAAGTCGTATGCGAGATTCTGATAGACCTCTTTCACCAATGTTTCGGGATCTTCCAGTCGTGTTACATCGGAGTCATCAATGGAATCCGCCGCAGGCAGGCCAAGCAGAACATACCCGAACTTTTTCGAATAGACCACATCGAGCAATTCAGAGCCTTCAATGTAGTTCTGGAATACCCCAAGGACCCTCTCAAGCTCACTTTTCTTTTCCTCTAATGAACTCATGGCAACATCTCCTTCCTGCCGGAATGAGCAACTTTCCCGGTCTGGTGTATGTGGTTCTTT
>NZ_NFIQ01000230.1 GCF_002159455.1 Flavonifractor sp. An306 | reverse complement strand
CAACCAGATGCTGCTGGCCGCCCGGCTGGCGGAGCTGGGGTTTGAGACCGAAACCGCCCACCAGGGGGACAACCCCGCCGCCGTGGCGGAGGCCATGAGGGAGCTGCTGAACATCTGCGATGTGCTGCTCACCACCGGCGGGGTGTCGGTGGGGGACAAGGATATCTTTCATCAGGCCCTCCCCCTGCTGGGGGCGGAGCGGATCTTCTGGCGGGTGAACCTGAAACCGGGCACCCCCGCCATGTACTCCCTCTATAAGGGCAAGCCCATTCTCTCTCTGTCGGGCAATCCCTTTGCCGCCTTCACCACCTTTGAGCTGCTGGCCCGGCCCCTGCTGGCCGCCCTGTCCGGTGAGGAGGGCCCCCGCTGGGGGGAGGGCGTGCTGGACACCCCCTTCCCCAAGGCCAGCCCCAGGCGGCGGTTTATCCGGGGCCGGTACGAGAATGGACATATCACCCTGCCGGAGGGACATGCCTCCGGGATGCTCGCCTCCCTGGTGGGGTGCAACTGCCTGGCGGAGCTGCCGGCGGGCTCTCCCCCGGCGGAGACGGGTACCCGGGTACGGATTCTGCTGCTGGAATGAGGAGGCTGTCATGGAACCTGTTTTCAATCATTTTGACCAGGCGGGCAACGCGGTTATGGTGGATGTGACCGGCAAAGAGCCCACCTACCGTACCGCCGTGGCCGAGGGAAAAATCTTCGTCACCCGGCCCATTCTGGACGCCATCACCGGCCGCACCGCCGCCAAGGGGGACGTGCTTGGGGTGGCGAGGGTGGCGGGCATTATGGCCGCCAAGCGCACCTGGGAGGTCATCCCCCTGTGCCACCCCCTGCTGCTCA
>NZ_NFIQ01000023.1 GCF_002159455.1 Flavonifractor sp. An306 | reverse complement strand
GGGAGCGGGAGCCTCCTCCGGCGGCGGGGCGTCCAGGGACAGGCCGCTGTCCACGTGGGCCATCTCCTTCACCTGGTCCCACTTCACATTGTACCCCGCCCCGTGGGCGCAGAACACCGAGCCGGTGGGGTTGTCCACGTCCCGCTCCGGGTCGTAGCCCATGGCCTCCACCACGGCCTGCTGGTCGTGGCAGGGGAAGTAGCTCTTTAGGGAGCAGTTCAGCCGCCCCATGCCCCTGGTGTAGGCGGCCACCTCCCGGCCGTAGTCCCGCAGGCCCGCCACCGGGGCGGTTCCGGTGAGCACGGTGGTCTCCCCGACGGTCTCCGGCGGGTCGCAGTCGCCCCCCATCCGCTGGAGGTCGCTCATGGCCCGGCCCACCTGGGGGGCGGGCACCTCCAGCCGGAAGGCATACCAGGGCTCCAGCAGAATGTTTTCCGCCTCCATCAGTCCCTGGCGCACCGCCCGGTAGGTGGCCTGCCGGAAGTCACCCCCTTCGGTGTGCTTCAGGTGGGCCCGCCCCGCCAGCAGGGTGAGCTTCACGTCGGTGAGGGGGGAGCCGGTGAGCACCCCCGGGTGGGCCCGCTCGGCCAGGTGGGTGAGGATGAGCCGCTGCCAGTTGCGGTCCAGCACATCCTCCGGGCAGGCGGTGGACAATTCCACGCCGCTGCCCCGTTCTCCCGGCTCGATGAGCAGATGTACCTCGGCGTAGTGCCGCAGGGGCTCATAGTGGCCCACCCCGATGACGGGGGCGGCGATGGTCTCCCGGTACACGATGCCCCCCTGACCGAAGGACACCTCCAGGTCAAACCGCTCCCGGATCAGCCGCTGCAGGATCTCCAGCTGGACCTCCCCCATCAGCTGGGCGTGGATCTCCTGCAAGCGCTCGTTCCACACCAGATGGAGCTGGGGGTCCTCCTCCTCCAGCTGGCGCAGCTTCTGCAGGGCGGTCACCGGGTCCTGGCCCTGGGGCAGCTCCACCCGGTAGGTGAGCACCGGCGTCAGGGCGGGGGGCGTCCCCTCCCCCTCGAAGCCCAGGCCCTGGCCTGCGGCGGCGGCGCTCAGGCCGGTGACCGCCACGATGCTCCCTGCCGGGGCCTCCTCCGCCAGCTGGAATTTCCGGCCGGAGTACACCCGCAGCTGGTCGGCCTTGTCCTGCCAGCCGGGGCCCTCCAGCAGGGTCTTGACCTTTAAACTGCCGCCGGTAATCTTCATCCAGGCCAGCCGGGCCCCCTGCTCGTCCCGGGAGATCTTGAAGATCCGGGCGCCGAAGTGGGCGGGGTACACCGGCCGGGGGGCGTATTGCTCCAGCCCCTGGAGAAAGTCCGCCACCCCCTCCAGGCGCAGGGCCGAGCCAAACCAGCAGGGGAACAGCTTCCGTTGGGCGATGAGGGCGGTGAGGGCGGCGTCGGGCACCAAGCCGTGCTCCAGATAGTCCTCCAGCAGGCCCTCGTCGCACAATGCGGCCTGCTCGTACAGGGCGGGCTTGTCCAGGAAGTCGGCGCACCCATCGTCCAGCTGCTCCCGCAGCTTGGCCAGCAGTTCCCCCCGGTCCGCCCCCGGCAGATCCATTTTGTTAATAAAGAGGAAGGTGGGCACCTGATACCGCTCCAGCAGCCGCCACAGGGTATGGGTGTGGCCCTGGACCCCGTCGCTGCCGCTGACCACCAGAATGGCGCAGTCCAGCACCGAGAGGGTGCGCTCCATCTCGGCGGAAAAGTCCACGTGTCCCGGGGTGTCCAGCAGGGTGAGCTCCACCGTCTCCAGGGGCAGCACCGCCTGCTTGGAGAAGATGGTGATCCCCCGCTCCTTCTCCATGGGGTCGGTGTCCAGAAAGGCGTCCCCGTGGTCCACCCGGCCCAGCTTTTTCAGTTTTCCGCAGGCGTAGAGCAGCCCCTCGCTGAGGGTGGTCTTTCCCGCGTCCACGTGGGCCAGGATGCCCACAGCCAGTCTTTCCATAGCCGACTTCCTTCCTGTCAGATGCAGTTCAGTATATCATGTTTCGCCCCCCGGGGCAACGAAAAGCACAGTGCGCAACCATCTGACCGGCAAGTATAGAAAAACAGCGGGAAACCCACGGAGTTTTTAAACAAAATAATTGGGAATCCCTTGCAATCTCAGGACAAGATGGTATAATAGCACCGGTTGGCATATTTGAGTATCGTAAGAGCAAAGAAATCTAGGAGGAATGTAAAATGAGCAATGCTCACAAGTATGTATACTTGTTCTCCGAAGGCAACGGCTCCATGCGGGAGCTGCTGGGCGGCAAGGGCGCTAACCTGGCTGAGATGACCAGCCTGGGTATGCCCGTGCCCCAGGGCTTCACCATTACCACTGAGGCCTGCACCCAGTACTATGAGGACGGCGAGAAGATCAACGACGATATCCAGGCCCAGATCATGGAGTATATCTCCAAGATGGAGGAGATCACCGGCAAGAAGTTCGGCGATATGGAGAACCCCCTGCTGGTCTCCGTCCGTTCCGGCGCCCGTGCCTCCATGCCCGGCATGATGGATACCATCCTCAACCTGGGCCTCAACGAGCAGGTCGTGGAGGTCATTGCCAAGAAGTCCGGCAATCCCCGCTGGGCCTATGACTGCTACCGCCGGTTCATCCAGATGTACTCCGACGTGGTCATGGAAGTGGGCAAGAAGTACTTTGAGGAGCTCATTGACAAGATGAAGACTGCCCGGGGCGTGACCCAGGACGTGGAGCTCACCGCCGACGACCTGAAGGAGCTGGCCGAGCAGTTCAAGGCTGAGTACAAGGAGAAGGTGGGCACCGACTTCCCCTCCGACCCCAAGGAGCAGCTCATGGGCGCCGTCAAGGCCGTGTTCCGTTCCTGGAACAACCCCCGCGCCATTGTGTACCGCCGCATGAACGACATCCCCGGCTCCTGGGGCACCGCCGTCAACGTGCAGTCCATGGCCTTCGGCAACATGGGCGACGACTGCGGCACCGGCGTGGCCTTTACCCGTAACCCCGCCACCGGCGAGAAGAAGCTGATGGGCGAGTTCCTGACCAACGCCCAGGGCGAGGACGTGGTGGCCGGCGTGCGCACCCCCATGCCCATCAGCCAGATGGAGGAGAAGTTCCCCGAGGCTTACAAGCAGTTCGTGGAGGTTTGCCAGACTCTGGAGAACCACTATCACGACATGCAGGACATGGAGTTCACCGTGGAGAACGGCAAGCTCTATATGCTGCAGACCCGTAACGGCAAGCGTACCGCCGCCGCCGCTCTGAAGATCGCCTGCGACCTGGTGGACGAGGGCATGATCACCGAGAAGCAGGCAGTGGCCATGATCGACCCCCGCAACCTGGACACCCTGCTCCACCCCCAGTTCGACCCCGACGCGCTGAAGAAGGCCACCCCTGTGGCTACCGCTCTGCCCGCCTCTCCCGGCGCCGCCTGCGGCAAGATCGTCTTTACCGCCGATGACGCCAAGGAGTGGGCCGCCCGGGGCGAGAAGGTGGTCCTGGTCCGTCTGGAGACCTCTCCCGAGGATATCGAGGGCATGGTGGCCTCCCAGGGCATCCTCACCGTCCGCGGCGGCATGACCTCTCACGCCGCCGTCGTGGCCCGCGGCATGGGCACCTGCTGCGTCTCCGGCTGCGGCGCCATCAAGATGGACGAGGAGAACAAGAAGTTCGAGCTGGCCGGCCGCACCTATGTGGAGGGCGACTGGATGAGCCTGGACGGCTCCACCGGCAACATCTACGGCGAGGCCATCCCCACCGTGGACGCCTCCATTTCCGGCGAGTTCGGCCGCATCATGGCCTGGGCCGACGAGTTCCGTGACCTGAAGGTGCGCACCAACGCCGATAACCCCCGTGATACCGCCCAGGCCGTGAAGTTCGGCGCGCAGGGCATCGGCCTGTGCCGTACCGAGCACATGTTCTTCGAGGCCGACCGTATCCCCGCTATCCGGGAGATGATCTGCTCCGACACCGTGGAGCAGCGTGAGAAGGCTCTGGCCAAGCTGGAGCCCATGCAGCAGGGCGACTTCGAGGCCATGTACGAGGCCCTGGAGGGCCGTCCCATGACCATCCGCTTCCTGGATCCCCCGCTGCACGAGTTCGTGCCCACCGAGGAGGCCGACATCGAGCTGCTGGCCAAGGACATGGGCAAGAGCGTGGCCGACATCAAGGCCATCATCGCCTCCCTGCATGAGTTCAACCCCATGATGGGTCACCGCGGCTGCCGTCTGGCCGTCACCTATCCTGAGATTGCCGCCATGCAGACCCGCGCCGTCATCAAGGCCGCTCTGAACATCAACGCCAAGCACCCCGACTGGAAGATCGTGCCCGAGATCATGATCCCCCTGGTGGGCGAGGTCAAGGAGCTGGCCTTCGTGAAGAAGACCGTGGTGGAGACCGCCGACGCCATCATCAAGGCTGCCGGCAGCGACATGACCTATATGGTGGGCACCATGATCGAGATCCCCCGTGCCGCCCTCACTGCCGACGAGATCGCCAAGGAGGCTCAGTTCTTCTCCTTCGGCACCAACGACCTGACCCAGATGACCTTCGGCTTCTCCCGCGACGACGCCGGCAAGTTCCTGGAGTCCTACTACACCAACAAGATCTATGAGAGCGATCCCTTCGCCCGCCTGGATCAGAAGGGCGTGGGCAAGCTGGTGAAAATGGCCGCTGAGCTGGGCCGTTCCACCCGCCCCGACCTGAAGCTGGGCATCTGCGGCGAGCACGGCGGCGACCCCTCCTCCGTGGAGTTCTGCCACAATGTGGGTCTGGACTATGTGTCCTGCTCCCCCTTCCGTGTGCCCATCGCCCGTCTGGCTGCCGCCCAGGCTGCTATCAAGAATCCCCGGAAATAAGATTTCCCCGGAGCGTATAGGGTAAATAACGCCCGCCCCGAGCTATCAGGCTCGGGGCGGGCGTTTGTCTGGCCCAGGCCAGCCTCCTTTTTAAAAAATTAAGCTGGGATGATTTTACAGAGCCGGGCGGGCGCAGCGGGCCTTGGCGTGCCGGAGAAAGGTCTGGTAGGAGATGCCCAGCCGCCGGGAGGCGTCCCGGGAGGAGATCTCCCCCTGCTGCCACAGCCCCGCCAGACGGTCAAAATCGGCGGGCAGCTGGATGGGCTTGCGGCCAAACTGGGTGCCCCGCAGCTTGGCCGCCGCGATCCCCTCCGCCTGCCGCTGGCGGATGTTCTGCCGCTCTGTCTCCGCCACATAGCTGAGCAGTTGAAGCACAATGTCGGCAATCAGTGTGCCGGTCAGGTCCCGGCCCTGTCGGGTGTCCAGCAGCGGCATGTCCAGCACCACAATGGCCGCACCCACGGTCTTGGTCAAGTGGGACCACTGCTCCAGGATCTCCTTATAATTGCGGCCCAGGCGGTCAATGCTCTTGACCACCAGTATGTCCCCCCGGCACAGACCGCCCACCAGCTGCTGGTAGAGGGGCCGGTGAAAATCCTTCCCGGACAGCTTTTCCACCACAATATGCTCCTCCGCCACGCCAAACGCCCGCATGGCGGCCAACTGCCTGGCCTCATTCTGATCCCTGGTGGATACCCGCACATAGCCGTAGGTATTGTTCATCCCCGGTTGCCTCCTTATCTGTCTATAGAATATGTTTCCTAGTTTATCAAAAGGGGGGAAGAAAAAACTGCCAGAGACAAAAAAGGAGAAAAGAGGGGCACTGCATGACATAATTTTGTTATGTGAGCACAAAGGGCTCTTTTCAGTTCTCAAAGGACTTTACTTCCCAAAAAGTAATGTGGTATAATTGGACGAAAATTTTGTGATATGGTTTTGAAAACCAGAAAGGGGGGCTACCTTTGGAGGAAATCCGTGAACTGAAAGAGCGCCTGGAGCGGGAACGGCCGGTGGCTTGGGAGGAGCTCCCGGACATCGGACTTTATATGGATCAGCTCATCAGCTATATGCCCCGCCAGCTCATCCGCTATGGGGAGGGAGAGAACCTGACCTCCGCCATGGTGAACAATTATATCAAGGACGGGGCCATGCCCCGGGCGGAGGGCAAGCGGTATTCCCGCACCCATCTGGGCTGTCTGACCGCCCTGTGCGCCCTCAAGCAGGTGCTGTCGGTGAAGGACGCCGCCCTGCTGCTGGACGCGGCGGCGGAGGGGCAGGAGCCCCAGGCCCTGTACGCCCAGTTTCAGGAGGAGCTGGACCGGGCCCTGGACGTGACGGCGGGCAGCCTGGACGCCAGCGACCGGGAGGAGGACCTGCCTGATCTGGCCCTGGCTCTGGCCCTGCGCAGCTATGCCGACAAGCTGGCCTGCCAGCGCCTGCTGGAGCTGATCCGGGAGCGGCGGCCCCAGCCGGAAAAGGGGAAAAAGAGCAGAAGCGGCCGGGAACATCCGGCGGATTGAATACGGGAGGCTATAACAATATGAATGATTACGTTTTGTTTACCGACTCCTCGGCGGACCTGTCCCAGCAGCTGGTAGAGGAGCTGGGGGTGGAGGTGCTGCCCCTGTGCTTTACCATGGGAGACAAGACCTACCGGAACTGGCCCGACAACCGGGAGATGGACCCGGAGGAGTTTTACCGCATGCTGCGGGAGGGAGCCATGGCCACCACCTCGGCGGTGAACGTGGGGGACTACACCGAGGCCCTGACCCCCTTCCTGGAGGCGGGAAAGGACGTGCTGGTGCTGGCCTTCTCCTCCGGCCTGTCCGCCACCTGCAACTCCGCCCGGATCGCCGCCCAGGAGCTGAATGAGCAGTACCCCCAGCAGCGGGTCCGCGTGGTGGATACCCTGTGCGCCTCTCTGGGCCAGGGCCTGCTGGTATGGCATGCCGCCAAGCTGAAGCAGGCGGGCAAGAGCCTGGACGAGGTGGGAGACTGGGCGGAGGAAAACAAGCTCCGCCTGTGCCACTGGTTCACCGTCAGCGACCTCCATTTCCTCAAGCGGGGAGGCCGGATCTCCCCCGCCACCGCCGTGCTGGGCACCATGCTGTCCATCAAGCCGGTGATGCACGTGGACGATGAGGGCCACCTCATCAAGGTGGGCACCGCCCGGGGCCGGGGGGCCTCCCTGAAGGCCCTGGTGGACCATATGGCCGAGACCGCCGACGACCCCGGCAATCAGGTGGTATTCATCAGCCACGGCGGTTGTCTGGAGGACGCCCAGAAGGTGGCCCAGGACGTGAAGGCCCGCTTCGGCACCAAAGAAGTGGTCATCAACTACGTGGGGCCGGTGATCGGCGCCCACTCCGGCCCGGGCACCGTGGCCCTGTTCTTCCTGGGGAGTAAGCGCTGATGGAAGATATCAAGTGGCTGGAGGTGACCCTGGACACCACGCAGGAGGAGCTGGACGGCCTGTGCGCCCGGCTTACCGCCAACGGCGTCACCGGGTTCGCCATTGAGGACGAGGAGGATTTCAAATCCTTCCTGGAGCAGAATCATCAGTACTGGGACTATGTGGATGACGAGCTGCTGGAGCGCATGAAGGGCGTGTGCCGGGTGAAGTTCTACGTCACCGACGACGCCGACGGCAAAAAGCAGCTGGCGGCGTGGACGGCGGGCATTGACCAGCCCTACACCGCCGCCCCCCTGGGGGACAACGACTGGGCCCACTCCTGGCAGAAGTATTACCAGCCTATGGCGGTGGGAGAGAAGCTGTATATTGTGCCCGAGTGGATGCGGGAGGACCCCGTTCCGGCGGGCAAGACTCCTCTCTACCTCAACCCCGGCCTCACCTTTGGTACCGGCAGCCATGCCTCCACCCAGCTGTGCCTCATGGGGCTGGAGGAGTACACCGTGCCGGGCAAGCCGGTGCTGGACCTGGGCTGCGGCAGCGGTATTCTGTCCATTGCCGCCCTGTCCCTGGGGGCCTCCCACGCCGCGGCGGTGGATATCGACCCCAAGGCGGTGGATGTGGCCTACGAAAACGCCGCCTTCAACGGCATCGGCAGGGACCGATACCGGGTGCTGGCGGGCAACGTGCTGGACGATGGGGACCTGGTGGCCGACCTGGCGAAGGAGAAGTACGCCCTGGTGCTGGCCAACATCGTGGCCGACGTGATCATCCCCCTGTCCGCCACGGCGGGGGCCTTTATGGACGAGGGGGCGGTGTTCCTCTGCTCGGGGATCATCGACACCCGGGCCGACGAGGTGGCCGCCGCCCTGGAGAAAAACGGCCTGCACGTGTTCAAGCGGCGGGAGCAGAAGGGCTGGGTCTCCCTGGCCGCCCGGCGGTAAATCCAAAAGAGAAAGGAACGGTTCCATGGAACCGTTCCTTTTTTGTGCCCTGTGTGGTACAATGTGGGGTAAAAGCGAGGTGGAACCTATGGCGAGAAAGGCGCGGGTGGTGCGCACAGACTTTCCCTCCGGCCGGCGGGTGCTGGCCATCAGCGATATCCATGGCAACCCGGCCTTTTTCCGGGGCGTGCTGGAGGCGGCCCGCTATACGCCGGAGGACATTCTGGTGCTGGTGGGGGACCTGATCGAAAAGGGCCCCGACAGCCTGGGGCTGCTGCGGATGGTGATGGAGCTGGCCCAGCGTAATACCGTCTACTGCCTCCGGGGCAACTGCGACGATCTGGTGTGTGAGTTCGTTCAGAAGGAGCCCTCCGCTCCCGACGCCTTTTACCGCTACTACCTGGGGGTGTGGGGGGAGCGGTGTACCCTGGTCCAGATGGCCCGGGAGGCGGGCTGTCCCTTCCGGGGGCCGGAGGACCGGCCCGCTCTGGCCCGGGCGATCAGGGAGCGCTTCGCCCCCGAGCTGGCCTTTCTGGAGTCCATGCCGGAGGTGCTGCTCACCCCGGACTACCTCTTTGTCCACGGCGGCGTGCCCGACGAGGACCATCTGGAGGGGCTGGACGCCTGGCGGTGCATGAAAAACGACAATTTTCTCGCCCAGGGCCGCTCCTTCCGCCGCTGGTGCGTGGTGGGTCACTGGCCGGTGACCCTCTATCATCCCCATGTGGCCTCCGTGGCGCCCCTGCTGCTGCCTGAGCGACACATCGCCAGCATTGACGGCGGGTGCAGCCTGATTATGGACGGCCAGCTCAACGCCCTGGAGCTGCCCGCCGCGCCCGGCGGGCCCTTCTCCTGGTACGCCTACGACGGCCTGCCCACCGCCGTGGCGCTGGATGGCCAGGCTCCCTCGGCGGACCCCATCAACATCCGCTGGGGCGGCGGCGTGGTGGAGGTGCTGGCGTGGGGAGAGGAGCTCTCCCGCTGCCGCCACCTGGAGACCGGCCGAGAGCTGGAGGTGCTCACCGACTACCTCTCGGTCCGGAACGGGGAGGTCTGGTGCCAGGTGTCCACCGACTACCGCCTGCCGGTGTCGCCGGGGGAGGAGCTGAGGGTGGTCCGCCGCCTGTCCGACCGGGCCCTGGTGAAGAAAAACGGAGTCATTGGGTGGTATTTCGGCCGATTGGATGAAAAAAGAAAGGAAAACCCTTGACTTCCTACGCTTGCGTGGATATAATATTAGAGCCGCTTTGAATGGGTTGCAAGTGAAGGGAGATCCTTCCGCCCCCGACAGCGAGCCCGTAATGAAGGAGTTGAAACTACATGCATGCGATCATCGAGACCGGCGGCAAGCAGTACAAGGTGGCGGAGGGCGACACTCTGTTCATCGAGAAGCTGCCCAACGAGGCCGGCGACGCCGTGACCTTCGACAAGGTTCTGGCCGTCATCGACGGGGACAAGATCACCGTTGGCACTCCCGTGGTGGAGGGCGCCAAGGTGGCCGCCTCCGTGGTGAAGAACGGCAAGGGCAAGAAGATCCTGGTCTTCAAGTATAAGCCGAAGAAGGGCTACCGGAAGCGTCAGGGCCATCGTCAGCCCTACACCAAGGTGACCATCGGCGCCATCTCCGTGTAAGGAAATGACCACCGTCTCCTTCCACATGGAGGGCAGCCGCATTGTGGGCTTCACCGTGAAGGGCCACAGCGGCTATGCCGAAGCGGGGAGCGACATCGTCTGCGCCGCCGTTACCAGCGCCGTTCGTCTGGTGGAATGCGCCGTCAACGACGTGCTGGGGCTGGAGGCCTCGGTAAAGGTAAAGGAGCGGGACGCGTCCATTTCCCTGCGTCTCCCCGGCGGACTGGGTCAGACCGCTGAGAGCACCTGTCAGACCCTTCTGACCGCCCTCATGGTCCATATGACCAGTCTCCACGAGGAATATCCCGACTATGTGCTGGTGCTGGAGGAGGACTGATCCTCCCGGCACAGCGTTGATCAACACACAAGTTTGGAGGTGTGACACCATGCTGAACATCGGTATTCAGTTTTTCGCCCACAAGAAGGGCGTCGGCTCCACCCGTAACGGCCGCGATTCCGAGGCCAAGCGTCTGGGCGTGAAGCGGGGCGACGGGCAGTTCGTGCTGGCCGGCAACATCCTGGTCCGCCAGCGGGGCACCCATATCCATCCCGGCGTCAACGTGGGCAAGGGCAGCGACGACACCCTGTTCGCCCTCAAGAGCGGCAGAGTCAAGTTTGAGCGCCTGGGCAAGGACCGCAAGCAGGTCTCCATTGTTGAAATTGCTCAGTAATTGTGGGTAAACGAAGCCTCGGACGGAATCCCGTTCCGAGGCTTTTCCTTTGTACGCAAGGAGGTATTATGGCAGCACCCTTTGTAGATACCGCCCGCATCACCGTCAAGGCGGGCAACGGCGGCAACGGCGCGGTGGCCTTCCACCGGGAGAAGTACGTGGCCGCCGGCGGCCCCGACGGCGGCGACGGCGGCCGGGGGGGCAGCGTGATCCTGGAGATCAATCCCCATATGTCCACCCTGATGGACTTCCGCTACAAGCGCAAGTATGTGGCGGGCAACGGCATGGACGGCCAGGGCAAGCGCTGCTCCGGCAAGGACGGGGAGGATCTGGTGATCAAGGTCCCCAAGGGCACCGTGGTGCGGGACGCGGACACCAACGAGATCATCTGCGACATGTCGGAGACCGACCGCTTTGTGCTGGCCCGGGGGGGCAACGGCGGCTGGGGCAACAAGCACTTCGCCACCCCCACCCGGCAGGTGCCCCGGTTTGCCAAGGCGGGGCTGCCCGGCCAGGAGCGGCAGGTGATCCTGGAGCTGAAGCTGCTGGCCGACGTGGGCCTGGTGGGCTTCCCCAATGTGGGCAAATCCACCCTGCTCTCGGTGGTGTCCAAGGCCCGGCCCAAGATCGCCAACTACCACTTTACCACCCTGTTCCCCAACCTGGGGGTGGTGTATGTGGAAGAGGGGGTGTCCTTCGTACTGGCCGACATTCCCGGCATCATTGAGGGCGCCGCCGAGGGGGCCGGCCTGGGCCACGATTTCCTGCGGCACATCGACCGCTGCCGGCTGCTCATCCATGTGGTGGACGTGTCCGGCTCTGAGGGCCGGGACCCGGTGGCCGACTTTGAGGCCATCCAGGCCGAGCTGAAGGAGTACGGCTCCGGGCTGGAGGACCGGCCCATGATCGTGGCGGGCAACAAGGTGGACATCGCTGCCGACCGCTCCGGCCTGGAGGCCCTGAAGGCCCATGTGGAGGGGCTGGGGATGCCCTTTTACGAGATCTCCGCCGCCGCCCAGATGGGCACCCGGGAGCTGATGCTGGCCGCCGCCCGCCAGCTGGAGCATCTGCCCCCCATCACGGTGTACGAGCCCACCTATGTGGAGCGTCCCCCGGAGGTGGATACCTCCGCCCCCCTCAACATCATTCACGAGGACGACACCTGGATCGTGGAGGGCCCCTGGCTCCAGCGGCTTATGGCCAACGTCAACTTCGGCGACTACGAGTCCCGGAACTGGTTTGACAAGATGCTCCGCCAGTCCGGCCTGTTCGACCGGCTGGAGGAAATGGGCATCAAGGACGGGGACATCGTCTCCCTGTACAACCTGGAATTTGAATATCAGAGATAAGCAGACAGGGCCCGCCGTACGGCGGGCCCTGTCTGCTTTTCCAATCCTTGTTATTTATAAATTTAAAGGGTATTTTTCATGTTAATTCAAGGTTGGGCCCTTATACTGACCACAGAATCAACCAATGGACCGCCAGGGAGGGGCAGAAACGATGATGCAATGGAACGATCATTTTAAGATGGGAATTCCTGCGTTTGACCAGGAGCACCGCCAGATTTTCAAAATCGCCGGACAGATTTTGGAGATCGCGCAGGCGCCCGGCATCGATGAAGCCGACCGTATGCCCGCCCTGCGGCAGGCGCTGAACGAGCTGGTGAGCTGTTTCTCCCAACACGCCGCCCAGGAGGAGGCGTATATGCGCGAAATCGGCTACGAGGGATATGGGCTGCACAAGATGCTTCACGACGATTTCCGGAGCACCCAGATGGCCAGGTACCGGCAGATTGTGGAGCGGGATGTGTGCAACAAAGAAGAAGTGTGGAATTTCATCGGCTCGGAGCTGGGATGGCTGCTGGAGCACATTGCCACGGCGGATATGGCCATCGTGGGCAAAAGCGTGCTGAGCCGGCCGGCGCCCGGTGGACTGGAGCTGGCCGCTGTGGAGCGGGAGATCAACCGGCTGCTGGCCGCCACGCTGGACATTGAGGCCAACGCCGCGGTGGTGGACGCCCACTACCGGGGAGAGCCCCTTGGGGAAATGATCTGTCAGAAAATTGTCTACCGCCGGGCCTGGCGCAAGAGCGTGGTGCTCTGCGGCGTGGAGCGCTCCTTCGTGCGGCGTGTGGCCCGGTGCCTCTATGGGGACCTTTTTGGGGATAAGCCTGATCTGGTCCTCTCCACCATAGAGGTGTTTACTGCCCGGTTCTGGATCACGCTGAGCCGGCAGCTCACCGGTCTGGACGACAACATCGACGTCTGCGAGAGCCGGTTTCTGCTGGAAGGAACGCTGGCGGAGGAGCTGCGGGGGCTGGAACCCTCCATCTCCCTGCTGTTCCGCTCGGATCACGGGAAATTCTTTGTGGCCACCGACTCCTGGCGCATCGGGGAGCGGATGAAGCTGGCCTAGGGCTGGGAGACGGGGATGACTACGTCCCCCACCGTGACCGAGGCCACCTCCTCCAGGGAGTGGAGCTGATCAAAGATCATGCCCTTTTGACAGGAGACGGCGCCCGTCCCGTAGGCGCTGGCTCCGCCGGCGTGGGACAGATCCAGGGTGGTGCCGTCGGTGTAGGTGATGGACATGGGCAGCGGCTCGATCCAGTCCATGGCGGTGTCGCCCGCCCAGGAAACGGTGTAGTCCGCCTGGATGGACAGGGGGGAGAGGGTGACGGCATTCAGCGTGACCTCCGCGCCGTTTAGCGTAAAGGTCTGCCCGCAGGGCAGGGTCCGGGAGGCGTCCTCAAAGGCCAGCTGGAAGCTCAGCTTCCAGCTCCCCTCCGTCAGGGTGGTGCAGGTGGCGTAGTCCTCCCCATATACCTGCAGGTCCTGGAAGCGGACGGTGAGCAGGCCGGGTTCCAGAGGCTCGCTCTGGGTGCGTAGCTCCACAAACTGAACGGCGCTGTCGGCGGGGTCGGCGTCGTAGAACCACATGTTGCCCGAACTGCCCCCCCGGTAGCCCTGGAGGGCGGCGTCGTAGGACTGGAAGGCCAGCGGCAGGGCGTCAGTCTCCGGGTCGGGGGCCCGGGCCAGGAGCTGGTCGCTCACCAGGGCTTTTCCGTCCTCCCGCTGGATGGTGTACACCACGGCATAGCTGTAGGTATCCCCCACAATGGCGTCGGCGGTGATGGTGATGCCGTTGTCGGTGTCGGAGGCCCCCACGGGGTAGCCGATCTTGTCCATGATCTCCCTCTGGGTGGAGGGGCCGAAAATGGCGGAGAAGGCGGCTCCCACCTCTCCCAGCGCGCCGGTGGCTCCCGCCACGCCCACGCTGAGGACCAGGGCGGCGGCCACCCCCGCCGCCGCCAGACGGCGGAAGGACAGGGCCCGGTGGGGTGCGGGGCGCTCCGCCTCCGCCATCAGCCGGTCTGTCATGTGCTGCTTCTGCTCCGGGGTGAAGCGGAGCCGGTCCAATGTATCCTGATAACGGTTCATGTCAGTTCCTCCTGTTCCAGATAGGTCCGCAGCTTCTGCCGCCCCCGGTCCAGCCGGGTAAAGACGGTGGCCGGCTTTTCCCCCAGCAGGGCGGCGATCTCCTTGGCGGAGTAGCCTTCGTAGTAGTAGAGATAGATGACGGCCCGGTATTTGGGGGGCAGCAGCTCCACCGCGGCCAGCAGGCTGCCCTCCTCCGCCTGGGGGGCGGGCACGGTCTCCGCCGCCTCCAGCGCCACGGTGCTCCGCCGCCAGTGGCTTTTCAGATAATCCTTGCACAGGTTGATGGCGGTGCGGATGATCCAGGCCCGCTCGTGATCCCGGTCGGCAAATGTCCGGGGTGCCTGGAGCAGCTTGAGAAAGACGCTCTGGCAGATGTCCTGGGCGTCGGCGGTGCTGCCCAGATAGGTGTAGCTCAGCCGGAGGAGCAGGTCGGAGTAGGTGTCCACCAGCCGCTGGGCCTCCGCCCGGTCCGGTATGGGAGGCATGTTGCTCACGTCCTTTCCATGGGATTGAAAGCGCTTTCACCCACAACACGATTGACGGCGGCCGGATTCTTCACTCCCGGCGAAAAAACGCGGAAGCCGGCTGGCTTCCGCGTTTTTTACTGCTGGCTGGGAGGATGGGGCGGGCGCATGACAGGCACGTCGACGTCCTCTTTGGTATGGAGAAGCTTCTTGATGACGAAAATCAGGGCCACGGCGGACACCCCGATCAGGGTGTCGGCGGGGGTGGAGTGGCTCACTACCAGCTGCCGGGCAATGGCGAAGAGCAGCACGTCGGTCACCGCCCGGGACGTGTGGAGAATGAGCATCTTCATAAACTCCAGTCCCACAATAATGCTCATGGTGCTGGCAAAAAATTCATCCAGGCTAAACTTTCCGGCCAGCAGGTATTCCACGGAGTCCTTGCCGGTCAGCACCATCTGCAGCACGGTGAGCAGCAGAATGAACACGGCGATGATCAGCTCCAGCGCCCAGGCGGTTTTGAGCAGGACAGTGATGGCTTTCGGCTTCATGGGCGGCTCCTTTCCACAAGGTAAGTGATGAAAAAAGTATACCGAAAGCCGGTCTATCCGTCAACCGTCCAGGGCATAATGAAGAAGAAAATGGGGATGCTGGAAAAAGAATTGACTTTCCCCCCAAAGTGTGATATGATCCAGACAGTTGAAAAGGGAGTAGTTTGAAAGTCGTGCCGTCAACATCACGGGCCTTTTGAGGACCTGGCGGTACGCGCCCTCTGTGGTAACAAGACTTTTCGGCAACTGTCGTCATGGGCGGCGGTTGGCGGAAGGTCTTTTTTGTCATCCTTCCGCCAAAACAAATAAAAAAAGGAAGGGATCTTATGACAAACGAGCCATACTACAGCAAAAGCGTATCCCAGGCGCTGGAGGCCCAGCAGGCCGACCAGAAGGGACTGTCTGACCAGCAGGCCCGGAGCCGGCTGGAGCAGTACGGCCCCAACAAGCTCTCCGAGGGCAAGAAAAAGAGCGTGCTCCAGATCTTCCTGGAGCAGTTCAAGGACCTGCTGGTGGTCATCCTCATTGTGGCCGCCCTCATCTCCGCCGCGTCGGAGAATGTGGAGAGCACCATCGTCATCTTCGCCGTACTCATCCTCAACGCCATCCTGGGTACCGTCCAGTACCTGAAAGCGGAAAAATCCCTGGAAAGCCTGAAAGCCATGTCCTCCCCCACCGCCAAGGTGCTGCGGGGCGGCGTGCGGGTGGAGGTCCCCTCCGCCGACGTGGTGCCTGGCGACATCGTGCTGCTGGAGGCCGGGGACATGGTAGTGGCCGACGGCCGGGTGCTGGAGAACTTCTCCCTCAAGGTCAATGAGTCCTCCCTCACCGGCGAGAGCGAGGGGGTGGAAAAGACCGCCGACGTGATCACCGGCGGCCAGGTGGCCCTGGGCGACCAGAAGAACATGGTGTTCTCCGGCTCCCTGGTGACCTACGGCCGGGCCACCGTGCTGGTTACCGCCACCGGCATGAATACCGAGCTGGGCAAGATTGCCGCCCTCATGAACCAGACCCAGCAGCGCAAGACCCCCCTGCAGCAGTCCCTGGACAGCTTCTCCGCCAAGCTGGCCATCGTGATCATGGCCATCTGCGCGGTGGTGTTCGCCCTGTCGGTGTTCCGCACCGGCATGGGAGTACTGGACTCCCTCATGTTCGCCGTGGCCCTGGCGGTGGCCGCCATCCCCGAGGCCCTCAGCTCCATCGTCACCATTGTGCTGGCCATGGGCACCCAGAAGATGGCCAAACAGAACGCCATCATGAAGGACCTGAAGGCGGTGGAGAGCCTGGGGTGCGTGTCGGTGATCTGCTCGGACAAGACGGGCACCCTGACCCAGAACAAGATGACCCCCCAGAAGGTATACGCCGATGGCTCCCTGCTGGAGGGGGACGACCTGGAGCTGGTCAACGACGTGCAGCGGCTGCTGCTCAAGGCCGCCCTGCTGGCCAGCGACGCCACCAACAACGAGGAGACCGGCGCCTCCATCGGCGACCCCACCGAGGTGGCCCTGGTGATGCTGGGAGAGAAGTTCGGGGTGGACGAGGAGAGCTACCGGGCCCAGCATCCCCGGCTGGGCGAGCTGGCCTTCGACTCCGACCGCAAGCTGATGAGCACCCTCCACGACATCGACGGCACCCCCACCCTGTTTACCAAGGGGGCCATCGACGTGCTGCTGGACCGGTCCAAGTGGCTGCTGACCCGGGAGGGGAAGGTGGAGCTGACCCCGGAGCGGAAAGAGGAGATCGCCCGGGTGAACATGGAGCTGTCCATGGAGGGCCTGCGGGTGCTGGCCTTCGCCTACCGGGAGCTGGAGGCCGTCCGGCCCCTGACCCTGGAGGATGAAAACGAGTTTACCTTCATCGGCCTCATCTCCATGATCGACCCGCCCCGGCCCGAGGCGGTGCAGGCGGTGGCCGACGCCAAGCGGGGCGGCATCCGCACCATCATGATCACCGGCGACCACAAGGTGACCGCCTCCGCCATCGCCCGCCAGCTGGGGATTTTCCGGGACGGGGACGAGGCGGTGTCCGGCCTGGAGCTGGACCAGATGACCGACGCCGATCTGGACGGACGGCTGGAGAAGATCTCGGTGTACGCCCGGGTGTCCCCCGAGCACAAGATCCGCATCGTCAACGCCTGGCAGCGGAAGGGGAACATCGTGTCCATGACCGGCGACGGCGTCAACGACGCCCCCGCCCTGAAGAAGGCGGATATCGGCGTGGCCATGGGCATCACCGGCACCGAGGTGTCCAAGGACGCTGCCTCCATGATCCTGGCCGACGATAACTTCGCCACCATCGTCAAGGCGGTGGTCAATGGCCGCAGCGTGTATGCCAATATCAAAAACGCCATCCAGTTCCTGCTCAGCGGCAACACCGCCGGCATCTTCTGTGTGCTCTACGCCTCTCTGCTGGCCCTGCCGGTGCCCTTCCAGCCGGTTCACCTGCTGTTTATCAATCTGCTCACCGACTCCCTGCCCGCCATTGCCATCGGTATGGAGCCCGCCCGCCGGGGCCTGCTGGACCAGAAGCCCCGTGACCCCAAGGAGCCCATCCTCAGCCGGGACCTGCTGACCCGCATTGGCGGCCAGGGCCTGCTCATCGCCATCGTCACCATGATTGCCTTCTACCTGGGCTATCAGGGGGGCGACGCCGTCCTGGCCTCCACCATGGCCTTCGCCACCCTCACCCTGGCCCGGCTGTTCCACGGCTTTAACTGCCGGGGCGACGCGTCCATCTTCCGCCTGAAGTTCTCCACCAACAAGTACTCCGTCATGGCCTTCTTTGCCGGCGTGGTGCTGCTGCTGGCGGTACTCTTCGTCCCCGGCCTGAAGGGCCTGTTTATGGTGGCTCCCGCTTTCGGAGTCGCCAACCTGGGAGAGATCGTTCTGCTGGCCTTCCTGCCCACTCTGGTCATCCAGATCATCAAGGTGATCGGGGATGTGCGCCGGGGCAAGGAGAGCTGAAACTGAAAAATCCCTGTCCGCCGATGCGGACAGGGATTTTTTCATGCAAGGGGCAGCAGAGCGCTGGCGATGTTGAAGTAGACCACCAGGGAGATGGCGTCCACAATGGTGGTGATGAGGGGGGCGGCCATAATGGCCGGGTCGGCCTTGAAGAACTTGGCCGCCATGGGGAGCACGCCCCCCACCGTCTTGGCCAGCAGCACCGTGACAAAGAGGGCGGCGGCCACCGTCAGGGCGGTGGCGGTCTGGCCCGGATAGGTGAGAATGAGCCGGACATAGTTTACCGTGCTGAGGGCGGCCCCCACCAGCATGCTCACCCGCAGCTCCTTCCAAAAGACCCTGGCAAAGTCCCGCAGGCGGATCTCGCCCACCGCCATGCCACGGATCACCAGAGTGCTGGACTGGCTGCCGGCGTTGCCGCCGGTGTCGGTGAGCATGGGAATGAAGGTGACCAGCAAGGGCATGGCGGAGAAGGCCGCCTCATACCGGCCCAGGATGCCGCCGGTGATCATGCCGGAGATCATCAGCACCAGCAGCCACACAATGCGGTGCCGGGCCAGGGTGAACACCCCGGTTTTCAGATAGGGCCTTTCCGAGGGGGCCATGGCCGCCATCTTCTCAAAGTCCTCGGTGGCCTCCTCCTCCAGCACGTCCATGCCGTCATCCACCGTGACGATGCCCACCAGCCGGCCCTCCCTGTCCACCACCGGCAGGGAGAGGAAATCGTACTTCATCAGCCGGGCCACCGCCGCCTCCCGGTCCTCGCCGGTCCCGGCGGTGATCACGTCCCGCTCCATCAGGTCAGCCACCAGGGCCTGGTCCCCGGCCAGCAGCAGCTCCCGGATGGTGACCACGCCCTCCAGACGCCGGGCGGCGTCGGTGACGTAGCAGGTATAGATGCTCTCCGAGTCCGCCCCCGTCCTGCGGATATGGGCGATGGCCTGGGCCACCGTCATGTCCCGCTTCAGGTCGGTAAATTCGGCGGTCATGATGCTGCCCACCGAGTTCTCCGGGTAGTGGAGGAACTGGTTGATGAGCTGCCGGGTGTCCGGCCGGGCGGCCTGGAGCACCCGCTTCACCACGCCGGCGGGCAACTCCTCCAGCAGGTCCACTGCGTCGTCCACCCACAGCTCCTCCACAATGGCGGACAGCTCCTGGTCGGTGGCCGCCTGGATCAGGGCCTGCTGGTCCTCCGGTGGCAGGTCGGAAAACACCTCCGCCGCCAGCTCCTTGGGCAGGGCCCGGAAGACCGCCAGCATCTCCGGCCGGTCCAGCTCATCCAGCAGCTCCGCCAGGTCGGCGGGGTGGGTCTGGGTCAGCGCGTCCCGCAGGGCGCACATATCCCGGCGCTCCAGCAGCTGCCGCAGCGCCTCCAGGGTCAGATTCTGTTTCATGGGTCTCTCCTCCTGTCGTTGAAATACAGCGAGGAAGTGACCAAAACAGGCGCGCCGCGGCAAAGCGTCCGGGTTTCATACCCGGCCGCTCCCCGCGGCGGAACCTTCCGTATTTGGGAACAGACAGCCGGGCCCCGCCCGGCCTGCCCTGCTTACAGGGAAAACCAGGCGGCGCCAGCCCTGTCCCCTGAGGGAAGCTCACAGCCCGCGTTGGTACTTCGTCCGCATAGGTCCACCTGATTTTCCTCCTTTTTCCTATTATTTTGCTAGCCTTTGGCTGCCGTTCGAGGATATCACACTTTCCCCCAAAAGGCAACCCCAAAAAACAGAAGGGCCCGCCCCCCCGAGGGGACGAGACCCTTCTGGATCTGCCTTTAGAAAGGTTACTCCGCCTTGCGCTGACGGATCTCCTGGATCATCAGGGGGAGGACCTTGGCCACGTCCCCCACGATGCCCACGTCGGCCACGTCGAAGATGGGGGCGTCCTCATCCTTGTTGATGGCCACCACGTAGCCCGAGCCGTTCATGCCGGACACGTGCTGGGTGGCGCCCGACACGCCGCAGGCGATGTACAGGGCGGGGGCCACGATCTTGCCCGACTGGCCCACCTGATGGGCCCGGGAGACCCAGCCGTCCTCGATGGCGGGACGGGTGGCACCCACCACGCCGCCCAGCAGGGCGGCCAGCTCCTCCACCAGGGCGAACTGCTCCTTGGAGCCCATGCCCCGGCCGCCGGTGACGATGACCTTGGCCTCCTCCAGGTTGACCGCCTCGGAGAGCTCCTTCACCGCCTGGGCCACCTTGACCTTCACCGCGTCGGCGGGCACCTGGAGCTCCACCGGGGTAACGGGGCCGGCCTGGCCGGCCTCCGGCTTGGCAAAGGCGCCGGAGCGGGTGGTGGCTACCACCGGCAGGGTGTCCACCACCACGTCGTTGAGCACAGTGCCGCCGTACAGGGGCACGGTCCACACCGGGGTGTCCCCGTCCCAGGTCAGGGCGGTGGCGTCCTGGACGCTGCCCAGCCCCAGCCGGGCGCACAGCCGGGCGGTCATCTCCCGGCCCAGGGGGGTGTTGCCCGCCAGCACCGCCGCGGGCTCATACTGGGCGGCCAGCTGCTCCAGCGCCCAGGTGAAGGCGTCCGCCGCCCCGTCGGAATAGTCCCCGCCGGTGACGGCCAGCACGCCGTCGGCCAGGGGAGCCACCTTCTCCGCCGCCCCGGCGTTGTCCGTGCCCATCAGCACGGCCAGAACCTGCCCGCCGGTGTGCTGGGCCAGAGCCCGGGCGGGGGTGAGGCACTCCAGCGCCCCGTTCAGGGCCTTTCCGTCCTTTTGTTCCAGAAAGACCAGAATATCCTTGCGATTTCCCCAATCCATACCGCTCTCTCCTTTACAGCACCTTGGCGTCCGCCATCATGGCGATGGCCTTGGCCACGGTCTCCTCGCAGGTCTCCTCTTTGAGCTTCACGCCCGCCTGCCGCTTGGCCGGCTCGTACACCTTCACCACATGGCTGCCGGCGGCGCCGGGGGCCACGCCGCCCAGCGCGGCGGCGTCCAGGGTGGGAATGGGCATCTTGCGGGCGGCCAGCTTGCTCTTGATGGTGGGATAGCGGGGATCATAGGGGGGCTTGTTTACGGTGACCACGCAGGGCAGGGGGGCGTCCACCAGGCGGTAGCCCTCCTCGGTCTCCTGCTTGGCCTGCACGCCGGCGTCGGTCTGCTGGATGTCCACCAGGTCGGTGACCACCCCCACGCCCAGGGCCTCGGCCAGCTGGGGGCCCACCTGGCCGGTGGCCTTGTCGGTGGCCTCCCGGCCGCAGAAGATCAGGTCGAAGGGCTTGCCGGCGTCGGCCTCCAGCTTGCGGATGGCGGCGGCCAGGATCTTGCTCTTGCCCAGGGTGTCCGCCCCCTCGAAGGAGGGGTCGGTGATGAGGCAGCCCTGATTGGCCCCCACCGCCAGGCAGGTCTTAACCGCATCCTTGGCCCCCTCGGGGCCGATGGTGATGGCGGTGATGCTGCCGCCCACCGCCTCCTTCAGACGGGTGGCCATCTCCAGAGCGTAGGTGTCAAAGGCGTTGACCACGGGGGTGACCCCCTCCAGGTTCACCTCCTGGGTGCCGGGCTTCAGGTGGAGCTCCACCGAGTCGTCGGGCACCTGCTTGAGACATACCAGAATTTCCATGTCGTTACGCTCCCCGCCTTAGAATTTGCCGATGGTGTTGTTGGCCACCACGATGCGCTGCACCTCGTTGGTGCCCTCGAAGATCTGGAAGATCTTGGCGTCCCGCAGCAGCTTCTCCACCGGGTACTCCCGGCTGTAGCCGTAGCCGCCGAACATCTGGATGGCCTCGGAGGCCACCTCCATGGCGATGTCGGAGGCGTAGCACTTGGCGATGGCGGACTCCTTGGAGTAGGGCAGGCCCTGATCCATCAGGGTCAGGGAGTGGGCCACCATCTGGCGGGCGGTCTCGATCTTGATGGCCATGTCGGCCACCTTGAACTGGAGGGCCTGGTTCTTCAGCACGGGCTTGCCGAACTGGATGCGCTCCTTGCCGTAGGCGATGGCCTCCTCCATGGCCCGCTGGGCGATGCCGGTGGCCACGCAGCCCATCCAGGTCCGGGCCTGGTCCAGGGTCTTCATGGCGATGGAGAAGCCCTTGCCCTCGGCGCCGATCAGGTTGGAGGCGGGGATGCGGCAGTCCTCAAACACCACGTCGCAGGTGTTGGAGGTGCGGATGCCCATTTTGTCCTCCTCGTGGCCGGTGGACAGGCCGGGGGTGCCCTTCTCCACAAAGAACATGGACATACCCTTCACGCCGGCGGACTTGTCGGTCATGGCGGTGACGCAGTAGAAGGAGGCGATGCCGCCGTTGGTGATGAAGCACTTGCGGCCGTTGAGGATGTAGCTGTCGCCGTCCTTCACGGCGGTGGTCTTGCCGGCGCTGGCGTCGGAGCCGGCGCCCGGCTCGGTGAGGCAGAAGGCGCCGAAGCCGCCGTCCACGATCAGCTGGCAGGCCCGCTTCTTCAGCTCCTCGCTGCCGGCGATCAGCACCGGCTTGGTGCCCAGGCCGCTGGCGGAGATGGTGGTGGCAAAGCCGGCGTCGGCCTTGGCCATCTCCTCAAACAGGGCGGCCACGTCCACCCGGCTCAGGCCCATGCCGCCGTACTCCTCGGGCACCTCCAGCATGTGCAGCTGCATCTCGATGGCCTTGTCGTAAATCTCCTTGGGCCACTCGCCGGAGCGGTCGTACTCCTTGCACTGCTCCTTGACTTCCTTCTCACAGAACTCCTTGACAGCGCCCAGCAGCTCCTGAGCCTCTTCCGAAATCAGATATGCCATAACGGGTTCCTCCTTCTATGTAAGTCGTCTTTCTATTTACAGCTTATAGCAGACCTTGCCGGGATTGAGCACCAGATTGGGGTCAAAGACCTCCTTGATGCCGCACATCAGACGCATGTTTACCGGGCCCACCATCTGGGCCAGGTAGTCCAGCTTGCCGTGGCCGATGCCGTGCTCGCCGGAGATCAGGCCGCCCAGCTCGGTGGCCTTGGCGTAGGCCTTCTCCATAAAGTCGGCCACCTGCTGTTCAAACGCGGCCAGCTCCATGTCGTTGGAGCAGGTGTAGATGTGCAGGTTGCCGTCGCCGGCGTGGCCGAAGCTCTTGACCTCAAAGTCGTAGCCTTCGGAGATCTCCTTGATGTAGGTGACATAGTGAGCGATCTGGTTCACCGGCACCACCACGTCGCACTCGTCCAGCAGCTTGGTGTTGGCCTCAATGGCCTCCAGGAAGGTGGACCGGGCGGCCCAGGCGTCCTTCTTCAGCTGGGGAGTGTCGGCCACCAGCACGTCCAGGGCGCCCGCCTCCAGCACCACCTCGGAGGCCTGCTCGATAATTTCGGTGAGCTGATCCTCGTTCTCGCCGTCAAAGGTGACCAGCAGGTAGGCGTTGACGTCGGTGCCCTCAAAGGTCTGAGGGAAGGTGCTCTTGCCCAGGTAGCTCTCGGACAGGCGGACGATCTCCCGCTCCATGAACTCCAGGGCCTGGGGGTGGAGGTTGGCCATCATCAGCTTGGGCACGGTGGAGATGCAGTCCTCCAGGTTCTCGTAGAGCACCACCAGGCTGATGACCTCCTTGGGGGCGGGGATGAGCTTGAGAGTGAGCTCGGTGATGATGCCCAGGGTGCCCTCGGAGCCGATCATCAGGTTGAGCAGGGAGTAGCCCGAGCTGGTCTTGGACACGCTGGCCCCCAGGTGGACGATCTCGCCGGTGGGCAGCACCACCGTCATAGCCCGCACATAGTCCCGGGTGGCGCCGTACTTCACCGCCCGCATGCCGCCGGCGTTGGTGGCCACGTTGCCCCCCAGGGTGGCAAACTTCTCGCCGGGATCGGGGGGATAGAGGAAACCCTGCTTGGCGGCGTCCTCCGCCAGGTCGTTGAGCAGCACGCCCGCCTGGACCCGGACCACCATGTTCTCGGTGTCGTAGGAGAGGATCTTGTTCATCTTGGTGGTGGACAGCACCACGCCGCCGTGGATGGCCACCGCGCCGCCGGTGAGGCCGGTGCCGGCGCCCCGGGGGGTGACGGGCACCCGGTTCTCGTTGCACAGCTTCATGACGGCGGCCACCTCCTCGGTGGTCAGGCACTCCGCCACCACCTCGGGCATGGCCTTGCCGTAGATGGGCATTTCGTCGTGGGAAAAGTCCTCGTTGATGTCCCCATTCACGCTGATCCGGCCGGGCACGGCGGCCTTCAGGGCCTCAATCAGCTCGGGGGTGACCTTGTTGTACTGGCTCATAAAAACGCTCCCCTTTATTTGATAACATCACATCGGATTTGCCTTTACTTGCGTACGATGACCGAAACCCCGTCGGGAATGACGGTGATGGGGCTGTCCGCCTTACCCAGCAGCCGGTCGGCCAGGGCGATGGCGGCGGGCAGGTCGGCCGCCCAGTGGAGGTGCATGGCCTCCACCATCTCCCGGGGGGCCTGGGTCACCAGGATGACGGGGTGCTGCAGGAGCACCCGGCACAGGATCTGGGCCTCCCACTGGTCGGGGATGGTGCGGTCGCTGGGGGTGGCCAGGAACCGGTCCATGATCTTCCGGTTGTCCGGCTCATGGGCGAAGGTGTCGTAGAAGGACTGGCCGCCGTGGCCGTCGCTGCAGGCGGAGACCATGATGATCACCCCGCCGGGGGCGCAGGTGGCCTCCGCCGCCGTCATGCCCTTCACCGACTGATACAGGTTCTGGTCCAGGGGGTAGCCCCCGTTGGTGGTGATGACGATGGGAGCGGGAACCGCATCCACGCCGGAGAGCTGGTCTACAAAGGCGCACCCTGCCCGGTGGGCCTGGTCGAAGTGTCCGGCGAAGGCGGCGATCACCCGCTTGTCAGCGTCGATGACCACGTTGCAGATAAAAGCCAGCTTGGCCTGCTGGGCGGCATACAGCATATCCCGGTGAATGGGGTTGCCGTCCAGGATGCCGGTGCGGGCATTGGGACTGTCAATAAAGGCGGAGCAGTGGTTGGCCAGCACGGTCTCCCGGCTGGACACCCCCGGCAGCACGCTCTTGCGGCCGCCGGAGAACCCGGCGAAGAAGTGGGGCTCGATGAAGCCCTCTCCCACCAGCAGGTCGGCCTCCGCCGCCAGCTTGTTGATAAGCAGTTCCCCGCCGGAGGGCAGGGTGCCCAGGTGGACCATGTCCTCTTTTTTACCGCTCTCATGGATGACGAAGCGCAGCCCGGAGTGGCGGTAAAGCGTCTCGCCGTATTTGTCCAGCAGCTCGGCCTCGGTGGTGGGCCGGTGGAAGCCGGTGGCCACCAGTACGGTGATCTCCGCGTCGGGGTTTCCCGCCCGGATCTCCTCCACCAGCTGGGGCAGGATCACCTTGCTGGGTACCGGGCGGGTGTGGTCGCTGCTGAGGATAACCACTTTGTTCTTGCCCGCCGCCAGCTCCCGCAGGCGGGGGGAGCCGATGGGGTTTTCCAGGGCCTGACGCACCAGCTCCGGCTGGTCCGCCTTGGCCTGATAGCTGTGGGCCCTGGACTGGAGCACCCCGGCCAGGCGGCCGTCGGGGATGTCCGCCGTGATGTGCCCCCGGCCGAAGGGCAGTTTGAGTTGCGCCATATGCCGTTCCTCCTTCCGGTGCGCCGGTCACAGAACCAGGGCCGCCAGCGGGTGGGCCAGCAGCGCGATGAGACCGAACACCACTACAAACAGGATATAATATCCGATGGATTTCCGCAAGATGATGCTCTCCTGCCCCACCGTATCGGTGGCGGCGGTGGCGATGGAGATGCTCTGGGGGGAGATAATCTTGCCCGCTGTGGCGCCGATGGTGTTGGCGGCCACCAGCCAGACGGCATCCATCCCCAGGGCGGAGGCGGTCTCCGCCTGCAGGCCGCTGAACAGCACCGAGGCGGAGGTGGCGCTGCCGGTAACGAAGGTGCCGATGGAGCCGATGAGGGGGGCCACAATGGGGTAGGCCGACCCGGTGACCGCCACCAGGAAGGCGGCGATGTCGCTGGTCATGCCGCAGTAGCCCATGATCTTGGCCGCCGCCAGGATGGACACCAGGGTGATGATGGTCTTGGACATCTGCTTCAGGGTGGCCCACAGCACCTGGCCCATCACCTTCAGGCTGGCCTTCTGCAGGGCGCCGCCCACAAAGGCGGCGATAAAGATCAGTACGCCGGGGGTATTGACCCAGGAGAAGGTATAGGGGCTGGCCTCCTGGCCGGAGTAGATCACCACGTCGCTTTTGACGGCCGCCAGCAGGTTGTGGATGGGGGGTACCAGGCTGGAGGTGGCCAGCAGCAGCACGAAGATCAGGATGAAGGGGGACCAGGCCAGCGCCCCGTCCCTGACGGTGAGGCCGGTCTGCTCCTGGGTCCTGGGCAGGGCGTATTGGGCGGGGGGTTCCCCCTTGAGCGGCTTGGAGAGAAGGATGGTTACCACCATGCACACCACCGAGCCGGTGACCGCCGGCAGCTCCGCCCCCACATACTTGGCGGTGAGAAACTCGGGGATCACGAAGGCCACTCCGGAGCCCAGGGCCACCGGCCAGACCCCCTTCAGGGCCCGGACCCCGCCGCCGGTCATCATCACCATCAGCAGGGGGGTGAGCACCACCATCAGGGCCAGCTGGAGCACCACCACCACCGCGGTGGGGCCGGCCTCCAGTCCCGCCACCGAGGCGGCGGTGATGGTGGGGATGCCGATGGAGCCGAAGGCGGTGGGGGTGGCGTTGGCCACCAGACATACCAGAGCGGAGAAGATGGGGTCGAAGCCCAGGCCGCACAGGATGCCCGCCGGGATGGCCACCGCGGTGCCGAAGCCCGCCATGCCCTCCATAAAGCCCCCAAAGCCCCAGGCGATCAGGAGCACCAGCACCCGTTTGTCCCGGGTCACCGCGGTGAGCATCCCCTTGATGCGCTCCATGGCCCCGGTGCGCACCGTCAGATTATAGGTGAACACCGCCGCCACGATCACCAGCGAGATGGGCCACAGGGCCATGACAGCCCCCTCCAGGCCGCCGGTCAAAACCTCCGTCCCCGGACTCTTCCAGTAGAACAGGGCCAGCAGCACGGTAAGCGCCAGCGCCAGGGGGCAGACCTGATAGGCGGGGCGTTTCCAGACGCTGAGGGCCACAGCCAGCCAGAGGATGGGAAGCAGAGCAAGCACAAACCGCACAAACACAGCCAGACACTCCCTTACACCGTCGCGCTTATGGTAGAACCAAAATAAAATCTATACGCACCCGTTTGCTTTTTTCAAAAGCAATATTAGGCGCATGATGGCAAAATGTCAAGGGAATATCCGGCTTTAATTGGCATTTAAGCTAAATTTGTATGGGTGCATAAGTTTCCTGGTGTCATTTTTGTGCAGTTTTGGACCTACCAGTTTTTCGAATTGGCACTACCTTTACAACTTGTTGACTGATGTGGTATAATAGTTACAATCTGACAAGTCCACGGATATCGTTTGGAAAGGGAGGCTGAGCATATGGCGGAACAGCAGAAATCCTACGAGCACGTACTGACCTATTTGGAGGACGCCCTCCGGGATGGCAAGCTCACCCTAGGCCAGTCCCTGCCCCCTGAGCGGGAGCTGTCCGAACAGCTGGGCATCAGCCGCAATTCCGTGCGGGAGGCCGTCCGCCTGCTGGAACACATGGGCTTTCTGGTGAGCAGCCAGGGGGCGGGCAATTTCATCAGCTGCAACATCCAGCGCAACTTGCAGGATTCCTTTGACATGCTCATTCTGCTCCAGCAGATCGACTACCACCAGCTGGCCGAGCTGCGCTCGGGGCTGGAGCTGCAGGCGGCGCTGCTGGCGGTGGACCGGATCACCGACAGCCAGGTGGACCGGCTGGACAGCCTGGTGCGGCAGATGACCGCCTGCCCGCCGGAGATGGGGGCCCAGCTGGACAAGCGGCTCCACGACGAGATTGCCGCCATTTCGGGCAATCAGCTCATCATTCAGATTCTCCGGGCCCTGTCCTCCACCATCGACCGGTTCATCAGCGACATGCGCCGCCGGATCCTCCAGAATCCCCGCACCGGCAATCAGCTCCAGTACGCCCACGAGCAGATGGTGGACGCCCTGCGCCGCCGGGACAAGACCCACCTGATGCTGGCGGTAAACCACCATTTCAATGTGGTCAACGGCAACATGACGGCGGAAGAATAAAACCAGGCAAGGCAGGGAAGAGGTTTAGCCGGATATGGTTATGAGGACAGGCAGGAAACTGAGAAACGACTGCGACCAGATCGTCCGCCGGGCCATCGCCGCGGTGCAGCCCGACGCGGCGGTGCGCCGGGCCCTGAAGGACATTCCGCTCCCCCAGAGGCGGTTGGTACTGGTATCGGTGGGCAAGGCGGCCTGGTCCATGGCCCGCGCCGCCTATGACTGCGTGGGGGACAAACTGAGCAGCGGCATCGTGATCACCAAGCACGGCCACGCCCAGGGGCCCATCGGCCAGCTGCTCATCCGGGAGGCGGGCCACCCGGTCCCCGACCAGGACACCTTCTCGGCCACCCAGGAGGCCCTGGCCCTGACCCAGGACCTGACGGCGGAGGATACCGTGCTGTTTCTGCTCTCCGGCGGCGGCTCCGCCCTCTTTGAGGCCCCCCTGGTCCCCCAGGACGAGCTGCAGCGGCTTACCCAGAGCCTGCTGTCCTGCGGGGCGGACATTGTGGAGATGAACACCATCCGCAAGCGGCTGTCCACCGTGAAGGGGGGACGCTTTGCCCAGCACTGCGCCCCCGCCCGGGTGTGCTCCATCGTCCTGTCCGACATCATCGGCGACCCTCTGGACATGATCGCCTCCGGCCCGGCCTATCCCGACTCCTCCACCTGCGCCGACGCCCGGCGTATCGCGGATAAGTACGCCCTGCCCCTTTCCGGGGAGGCGGCGGGCTGCCTGGACAAGGAGACCCCCAAGGAGCTGCACAACGTCCATACCGTCATCACCGGCAGCGTCCGGGCGCTGTGCGCCGCTGCCGCCGCTGCCTGCCGGGAACTGGGCTATGAGCCCATGCTCCTCACGGACAGCCTGGACTGTGAGGCCCGGGAGGCGGGGGACTTCCTGGCCGCCGTGGCACGGTCCCACCAGAATACCGGCCGCTCCCTGGCCTTTCTGGCGGGCGGGGAAACGGTGGTCCACCTGACGGGCAAGGGCAAGGGCGGCCGCAATCAGGAGCTGGCCCTGTCCGCCGCCGAGGGGATCGCGGGCCTTGCCGGCACCGCCGTCTTTTCCGTGGGCAGCGATGGCACCGACGGCCCCACCGATGCCGCCGGCGGCTATGTGGACGGCCACACCCGGGACGCTCTGGCCCGGCAGGGCATGCGTATCTATGACGTGCTGCGCCGGAACGACTCCTACACCGCCCTGAAGGCCTGCGACGGACTGATCGTCACCGGGGCCACCGGCACCAATGTAAACGACATAGCTGTGCTCCTGCTCCGCCGCTGAGGACCGGGAGCCGGCCGCCCCCCAGTTCCTCTGACGGAACTGGGGGCCTTTCTGCGCCCTTCTGTCCGGCCGGTTGGCGGCATAGAATGGCACAAAGGAGGGTTTTCTATGGGAAAAATCTTGCTGTTTCGGAAAAAGAGGCTGACGGCCCTGGCCTGCGCCCTGGCGGCGGCGCTGATCTTCTATGTGGTGAATTACCCCTACGCCGCCACCGCCGCTTCCACCAACCGCCAGCTGCCCATCTACTGCGTCCAGCGGGACCAGAAAATGGTGGCCATCTCCTTCGACGCCGCCTGGGGGAATGAGGATACCCAGGAGCTTATCGACATCATGGACCGCTACGACATAACTGCCACCTTTTTTGTGGTGGGCTCCTGGGTGGACAAATATCCCGAGTCGGTGAAGGCCCTGTCCGACGCGGGCCATGAGGTGATGAACCACTCCAACTCCCACGCCCACATGTCCCAGCTGAGCACCCAGGAGATTGTGGCCGACCTCAACGCCTGCAACGATAAAATCGAGGCGGTCACCGGCGTGCGGCCAACCCTGGTCCGCCCGCCCTACGGGGAGTATGACGACCATGTGATCAACGCCGTGCGCTCCATGGGCATGGAGCCCATCCAGTGGGACGTGGACAGCCTGGACTGGAAGGACCTGTCCGCCTCGGAGATCACACAGCGGGTGGTGAACAAGGTGCAGCCCGGCTCCATCGTCCTGTTCCACAACGCCGCCCTTCACACCCCGGAGGCCCTGCCCGGCATTATCGAGGCCCTGCTCCAGGAGGGCTATACCTTTGTGCCCATCTCCCAGATTATTCTGCCTGGCGAGTGCGGTACGGACTACACCATCGATCACACCGGCCGTCAGTGTCCCTGCTGAATATGCAAAAGCAGGCCTGGGGTTTCAGCGTGTATGCGCTGGGGCCCCAGGCCTTTTACGGTGTACGTATAAATATATATTCATATAGCGTGGTGATTTTATGTATTTTTATACTTGACGCTTTTTACCATTGATGGTATTTTTAAATCAATCAGATTCGTCATATGCGAATATGATTCACTCCAGACCGGAAGGAAAGAGAATGGTGATAAGCATGAGGAAACACAAGCCCGTTGGGAAGGCGCTGTCTCTGGTGACGGCATGCGCCATCCTGCTGTCCCTGTGTATCTTCCCGGCCGCCGCCGCGGAAGATACCGCCCACGCCGCCCAGTTCGCCAACACCACAGGCGACGGCGGAGAGAATATGGTCTCCCTCACCAACGAGCGGACCTTCAAGGCCAGCATCCCGGTGGAGCTGACCGAGGAGGAGGCCCAGGCCGCCGCGGAGCAGGCCGTCTGGTCCCTGGACCGTGACCCCAGCCAGGAATACCTGGACGACACCCTGTTCCCCAACCAGTCCCAGGGCGGAGCGCTGGACAGCTGGGTGTGCGCGGATGGGGAGACCCCCTTCTTCCGCAACATTGTCTCCGGGGCCGAGACGGTGGACGGCCAGGTCTATCTGACCGTTACCTTTGAAAACTGCGGCTACTTCGGAGAGGATCTCAGCGCCCCCCACACCAACGGCGGCTACTACCTGGACGTGTGCGGCTACTTCGACCTGTCCGTCAGCCTGGACGGGGAGGAGCTGGGCTCCGTGGCCCTGAAGGTGGCCCCCTATGACAGCTTCCACACCATGGACGAGCTCTATGCCCAGCTGGACGAGCTTGTGTCCTACGCCCAGGAGAACACCGACCTCTATGTGGAGCAGTTCTCCATGGGCCAGAGCCAGGGGGACAACGGCATGGAGAGCCTGGACATGCCCTACCTGATCGTGGCCAAGGACAAGGCCGCGGTGGAGAAGTGGCAGCAGCTCAAGGCCCAGGCCGAGAGCGACCCCACCGCCCTGATCCAGAAGATTGAAACCGGCACCCTGGGGGATTACCAGGTGCCCGTACTCTACTCCAACGTACACGCCAACGAGGTGGCCGCCGCCGACGGCGTGCTGACCTTTGCCTGGATGCTGGTGGAGGCCGCCGCCTCTGAGACCGGCTCCATTGACTACAACAAGCTCACCGGCTTTACCGCCGAGGGCGAGGCCGAGCTGGCCCGCCAGATGGGCCCCGCGGGCCAGGAGGGCTCCGTGGCCGTCCCCGACCTGGTGGCCGACAGCGCCACCTACCTGGGCTACATCAAGGGTGAGAACGCCGACGGCACCACCTCCACCAAGTCTGTCCCCGTGGACCTGGAGAAGTACTATACCATGGAGACCGAGACGGTGGTTGTGGACGAGCTGCTGAACGACGTGTTCTTCATCATCGTCCCCGAGGAGAACGTGGAGGGCCGCACCTACATGACCCGTACCTCCTCCGGCGGCTTCGACCTGAACCGGGACAACTCCTTCCAGACCCAGGCCGAGACCCAGAATATGACCCAGCTCATCGCCCAGTGGAACCCCGTCAGCTTTACCGAGTTCCACGGCCGGGTGTCCGCCTTCCAGTGCGAGCCCTGCGATCCCCCCCACGAGCCCAACTTTGAGTACGATCTGCTGGCCGAGCACCTGATGACCGGCGGCGAGGCCCTGGGCATTGCCGCCGTGGCCAACAACGACGGCCACAACAGCTACGTCATCCCCCAGCGGGACTACCTGACCTACACCGGCGAGACCACCGCCGACGGGGAGGATCAGACCCAGTGGCTGGACCCCTGGGATGACATGTCCACCAGCTACACCCCCCAGTACGCCATGCTCCACGGCACCCTGGCCTACACCGTTGAGGTGCCTGCCTACGACCAGTTCATGGTAGAGGGCCTGGCCTACGGCCAGCTGGGCCAGAGCGCCTACATCGCCGCCAACAAGGAGAGCTACCTGCTCAACCAGACCAAGATCTTCGAGCGGGGCGTGACCAACGCCAACTCCGACGCCTACGAGCTGGTGGGCCAGTGGTTCTGCGACCAGTACGACGTGGAGGGGGCCGAGGCTGATCTGTTCCGGCCCGAGTACGACGGCCAGGGGGAGAACGGCAACTTCTACCCCGAGTGCTACATTATCCCCATGGACGGCGCCAACCAGTCCAACCTGCAGGACGCCGCCGAGATGGTGCTGTATCTGACCCGCAACGGCGTCAAGGTCAACCTGACCGAATCTTCCTTCACCTATGACGGGGTGGAGTACCCCGCCGGTACCCTGATCGTATCCATGTACCAGGCCAAGCGGAGCGTGGCCAACGGCGTGCTGTACGACGGCACCGTCATTACCGAGTGGCCCGTGCTCTACTCCGAGGGCATCACCGCCTTCGACAAGACCCGTGGCTTCGACATGGCGGTGTGCGCCCAGCCCGCCGCCTATGAGACCATCGCCGCCGTCTGCGGCGAGGCCATGGACTATGCCGCCGCTCAGACCTACGTGTCCGGTCTGACCTCCTCCTACACCGGGGTGGAGAACGGCCAGGTCATTCTGATGAACGCCTCCGAGGACTCCACCGCCGCCGTCAACGCCCTGCTGAAGGCGGGCAAGACGGTCTCCCTCATCACCGAGGGCCAGTATCAGGGCAGCTTCCTGTGCGCCTACGCCGACTGGCAGAGCGTGGCCGGCGACTACCTGCTCACCGGCATCGGCGTGACGGACGCCCCCGCCGCCACCGCCCTCTCCAAGGCCCCCGTGATCTACATCTCCGGCAAGCCCGCCGACAATGACCAGGGCTTTGTCAAGACCTCCCTGGTCAGCGGCGCCTACGAGTACAACTATGACCGCCAGGCCATGGAGCTGCTGGGCTTCACCGTCACCGACGACGCCTCCAAGGCCGACGTGATCATCGGCGCCGCCGCCCTGGACGAACAGGCCCTGGCCGCCGTCAAGAGCGGCACCCCCTACATCGGCTACGGCTATGACGCCATGAGCTCTGCCGTTGACCTCTTTGCCGAGGGTCAGCTGGTGTATGAGACCGCCGGCAGCAACGCCATGGACGCCCTGGCCTATGTGACCTACCCCACCGAGAGCCTGGTCACCGCCAGCTATGTGGCCGAGGGGGATGACCTCCTCTACGGCTACGGCGCGGGCTACTTCGCCGCCATTCCCCAGGGCGCCCAGGTGCTGGTGCAGCTGGACGGCTCCAAGGAGCTGCTGGAGGGCTTCCTGCCCAGCACCGGCGAGCACTACAACGACTTTTTGAACGACTCCATCCAGGCCATCTCCTATGAGGGCCAGGGGGCGGGCGGCGTCCAGCTGGACGTGGTGCTCTTTGCCAACACCCTGACCAACAAAGTCCACCAGCGGGATGAGTTCAACTTCATCTCCAACTTTGCCTTTGCCAGCGTTATGGGCCAGGAGACCACCGAGACCACCGGCTATGCCGACGTGGCCGCCGGTGCCTGGTACGCCGGCTCCGTGGCCGCCGTCACCGAGCAGGGCCTGATGACCGGCGTCACCGGCACCACCTTCGCCCCTGACATGGCTACCACCCGGGGCATGATGGTCACCATCCTGCACCGTATGGCCGGTGAGCCCGCCGCCGCTGCCGACGCCCAGTTTACCGACGTGGCCGACACCTCCTACTGCGCCGCCGCCGTGGATTGGGCCAGCGAGGCGGGGGTGGCCTCCGGCGTGGGCAACCGCACCTTCGCCCCCGACAACACCCTCACCCGGGAGCAGGCGGTGACCATGCTGTACCGCTACGCCCAGCTCCAGGGTGTGGACGTGACCGCCGCCGGGGATCTGTCCGCCTACACCGACGGCAGCTCTGTCTCCGCCTTCGCCCAGGACGCCGTGAGCTGGGCCGTGTCCAACGGCCTGCTCAAGGGCAACGCCGGGACCCTGAATCCCCAGGGCTCTGCCTCCCGGGCCGAGCTGGCCGCCCTCATGGTGCGGGCCAGCGCCCTCCTCACCGCTGACGCGGAATAAGATCCCCTGACAAGAAAGCCGGGGCAGCGACGTGCTGCCCCGGCTTTTTCTGCCGGTTGGAAGGGGATCAGAGGGCCTCCAGCGTGCCTGCCAGCAGCAGCACGTAGTCGGGCAGGGTGTCCAGCGGGGCCCGCTCATCCACCGAGTGGGCGTCCAGAATGTCCGGCCCGGTGCTGGCCATCACCAAAGCGGGGCATTTGTCCTGGAATACCGAGGGCTCCAGTCCCACATGGACGGCGCCGATGTCCAGGCCACGGCCGGTCTGTGCCCGCCATACCCGGTCCAGCACCGCCGCCAGGGGGTTGTTTCGCTCACCCGGCCAGCCGGGGTAGCCGGTGACCGTGCCGGTAAAGCCGTGGGCCGCCGCCAGAGCCTCATGCCGGTGGGCCAGCTCCTGCTCCTCCTCCCGCCGGGCGGAGCGGAGGAAGGAGCACACCTGAAAAGCGCCCTCTGTTGCCCCGGCTTTGCCCAGGTTGGCGGAGGCCCCTACCACACCGGGGAAGGCGGGGTCCATGGTATACACTCCGTGATACAGCCCGTTGAGAAAGGCCAGCACGTGGGCCTGGAAGGTGGCCGTCCACACTTCCTCCGGCCCCTCCGCCGGGGCGCAGGTCGCCGTCAGGCCGGGGTCGGCCTGACGGTACAGCTCCAGGGCGTTCTGCAGCAGGGTCAGGTCAGGCTCCTCGGGGGCAAACACCACCGCCTCCGCCCAGGCGGGTATGGCATTGTGGGTGAGGCCCCCGGACAGCTCCGCGATCCGCCCGCTGGGCAGCCCCGCCAGATAGCCGGAGAGCAGCTTGATGGGGTTGCCCCGGCCCCGGTGGATGTCGTCCCCCGAGTGGCCCCCCAGTCCGCCGGAGAGGGTGAGCCGCCAGGCGGGCAGGGGAGGGGCGGGCTCCAGCTCCAGGGGGCGGCTCCAGGTCTCCCGCCGTCCGCTGGCCGAGCCCACAATGGCCCGGCCCAGGTGGAAGCCGTCGGTGTTCAGCAGGTAATCGCTCCCCGCCAGCCAGGCCGGGTCCACCTCCTTGGCCCCCGCCAGGCCCACCTCCTCCGCGGTGGTGAACAGCAGCGTCAGGGGCCCGTGGGCCACCTGGCCGGTGGACAGCAGCCACAGCACCGCCGCATTGCCCAGACCGTTGTCCGCCCCCAGGGAGGAGCGGCCGTCGCTGCGGAGAAAGCCGTCCTTTGCCACAATGGTCACCGGGTCGCGCTCGGGCTGAAAGTCCCCGGCGGCGGCGCATACCATATCCATGTGGCCCTGGAGGATCAGCCGGGGCCGCCCCTCCCGGCCGGGGGTGGCGGGCAGGGGACAGAGCAGATTATGTACGGAGTCCTCCACCGGATTTCCCCCCAGCTTCTCCCGGAGAAAGGCGGCGTAGTCCTTGCAGGTGAGGGCCTCCCCATGGGAGGGGTGGGGGTGGCGGGAGAGCGGGCGGAAGGTGTCCTCCACCCCCTGCCGGATGGCCTGCCGGCCACCCAGACGGTCCAGCAATGTCATAGGTATCACATCCTTTGGCCCCATTGTACCACAAAGAGCCGCCCTTTGCTACGGGCTCAGCACCTCCCACACCCCCAGGGCCACCAGCAGTCCGCCGGAGAGGGGGAGGGCGAACCGGCCCAGCAGCCGCCCCGCCACCCCGTCCCCCAGGGCCCGCCCCAGGGGGAGGGCGGCCAGGGTACACACCAGGTTGGCCCCGGCAGCCCAGCCGGGGCTGACCCCGGACACCCCGGCGGCCACCCCCATGCCGGCGTTGTTCACCGCCAGGGCGGCGGCCAGGGCCACCCAGTCCCACAGGCTGGAGCCCCCGGCTCTGGGGGCGTCCTCCGGGCCTCCGGCGGCCCGCAGCCAGTCCAGCACGCACCACAGCCCCATGCCCACCAGCACCAGTCCGCCCAGGGGGGCCACCACCCCCGCCGCCGCGGCCTGGGAGCCCAGAGCCAGGGACAGCCAGGTGATGAGGGTGGTGAGCCCCGCGATCACCCACCGCTGCTCCCGGCCGGGCCGCACCCCACGGGTGGCCCAGCCCATGGCCAGAATGACCGTATCCAGATTACAGGCGGCGGCAAACACCGCCGCCGTGCCCAATGTAGAAAGCCACTGCATACCGCACCTCCTGTTCCGGCCATTCTATTCGGATTGCGAAGCAGGGGTGCATGGGGTGGCTTTTGCCGGCGGAGTGTGCTATACTCTAGTTTAATTGAACAAAAAAAGGAGAACCGCTATGGACGGGAGAGAGACCTTTCTGCAGATTTATCGGGACAACATCCACCGGGAGGGGGCCGACGCCCTGCTGGACTATCTGGAGCACAAGAGCGACTTCTTCACCGCTCCCGCCTCGGCCCGGTTCCATGGGGCCTATGCCGGCGGGCTGTGCCAGCACAGCGTCAACGTCTACCAGTGTCTGAACGCCTACCTGGAGCGGGAGCGGGTGCGGGAGCTCTACGGCCTGGAGTACACCCCGGAGAGCGTGGCCCTGGTGGCCCTGCTCCATGACGTGTGCAAGATCGGCTGCTACCAGGCGGGTACCCGCAACATCAAGGGGCCGGACGGCAAATGGCAGAGCGTGCCCACCTTCTACTACGAGGATAAGCTGCCCTACGGCCACGGGGAAAAGAGCGTGTACATCCTCTCGGGCTTTCTCCGGCTCACCCGGGAGGAGGCCATGGCCATCCGCTGGCACATGGGCTTTTCCGGCGACGAGGACAAACGCCTGGTGGGCCAGGCTATGCAGCAGTACCCCCTTGCCTTCGCCCTCAGCGTGGCGGACATGGAGGCCACGTACTTTTTGGAGAAGGAGGGGTAAGCGGTGGCAAAGCGGGAAAACGACCTGGGCCGGGACCCCATCGGCAAGCTGCTGCTGCGGCTGGCGCTGCCGTCGGTGACCGCCCAGCTGGTTAACGCCCTGTACAACATTGTGGACCGCATGTACATCGGCCACATCCCGGAGGTGGGTGATCTGGCCCTCACCGGACTGGGAGTGTGCTTCCCGGTGATCATGTTCGTCTCCGCCATCTCCGCCCTGGTGGGCATGGGAGGCGGCTCCCGGGCGGTGGTGCGCATGGGAGAGGGGAAAGAGGACCAGGCCAACGCCATCCTGGGCAACGCCACCGCCCTGCTGGTTGTGCTGGCGGTGGCGGCCACCGTGTTTTTCCAGCTGGTGAAGGAGCCTATGCTCCTGCTCTTCGGCGCCACGCCGGAGACCCTGGGCTACGCCAGCGATTACCTGACCATCTACCTGTGGGGCAGCATTTTTGTGGAGATCTCCATGGGTCTCAATTTCTTTATCACCGCCCAGGGTTTTTCCACCATGTCCATGGCCACGGTGCTCATCGGCGCGGTGACCAACATTGTGCTGGATCCCATCCTCATCTTCGGCTTCAACATGGGGGTCAAGGGGGCCGCCCTGGCCACCATTACCGCCCAGGCGGTGTCGGCGGTGTGGGTGCTCTGCTTCCTCACCGGCAAGCGCACCAAGCTGAAGCTCCAGCGGCGGTTTTTCCGCATTGACTTCAAGGTGCTGGCCCCCGTGCTGGCCCTGGGCGTGTCCCCCTTCATCATGAACTCCACCGAGAGCCTGGTGAATATCGCCTTCAACTCCTCCCTGAAGGCCTACGGCGGCAACTCCGCCGTGGGGGCCATGACCATCTGTTCCTCGGTAATGCAGGTGTTCTTCCTGCTCATCCAGGGTATCGCCCAGGGGGCCCAGCCCATTATTGGCTTCAACTACGGCTCCGGCGACCTGGAGCGGGTGAAAAAGACCTGCCGGCTGCTGACTATCTGCGCGTTTACCTTCAGCTGTACCGCCTGCGCCGCCCTGGAGCTGTTCCCCCAGGTGTTTGTGGCCCTGTTCAACGACAAGCCGGAGCTGGTGGAGCTGGCGGTGTGGGCCCTGCGGGTATACGCCGCGGGCATGTTCATGCTGGGCATTCAGTCCGCCTGCCAGCAGAGCTTTGTGGCCCTGGGCCAGGCCAAGGTGTCCCTCTTTCTGGCCCTGCTGCGGAAGATCATTCTGCTGCTGCCCCTGATTCTGCTGCTGCCCCATGTTCTGAGCGACAAGGTGTTTGCCGTGTTTCTGGCCGAACCGGCGGCGGATATCCTGGCCGCCGTCACCACCGGCAGCATGTTCCTCTGGCGGTTCCCCCGGATTTTGGAACGGCGGAGACAGGAGCTGGAGGGAAAGAAAGCCTGAAAAAAGCCGCCGCCTGCCTGTTGGGCAGACGGCGGTTTTTGCCGCTCAGTCGGGAATATAGGCCCGGATCCGCAGGGTCACCCCCAGCTCCTCCGTGATGGCCCGGCAGCGGTCGATCTCCGCCTGGGTCTTGTCCTTGTCCACAATGGTCATCACCACATTTGGCACATAGTCCCGGCACTTTCGGGCGAAGTCCAGCATGTCGTCCCAGGCCCTGGCCCCGCTCCTAGGCCGGGTGACGGCACAGTACTCCTCCGGGGTGGAGCCGTTGAGGGAGATGGAGATGGTGTCGATGCGGCCCTTCAGCTCCGGCGTCACGTCCCGGCCCAGAATGGCGTTGGCGTGGCCGTTGGTGTTGATGCGCACCGGGGGCAGATTGGGTACCTGTTCTTTCAGCCGGTCCACCAGCCACAGGATGTCGTCGGTGCGGAACATGGGCTCCCCAAAGCCGCAGAACACCAGCTCCCGGTAGTTGGCATAGTCCCGGGAGAGCAGGTCCTCCAGGGCCTCCTGCCGGGTGGGCTCATGCTCCAGCCACAGGTCGTCCGCGTAGATGGACCCCTTGTGGCCGTTGTGCCGCAGGCAGAACACGCAGCTGCAGTCGCATTTGTTGGTCAGGTTGACGTAGAGGGAACCCTCGTACTCGTAGGAAATGGTCTCCATGGCAATGCCTCCTCTATTGGATACCGAAAAACCGCTTGCCGTTTTCCAGGGTGACGGATAATACCTCTTCCGTGGTCAGGCCCTTCAGCTGGGCCACCGTCTGGGCCGTCAGGGGGATCAAGGTGGAGTCGCACCGGCGGCCCCGGTGGGGCTCGGGGGCCATGTAGGGGGCGTCGGTCTCCAGCATGAGCCGGTCCATGGGCAGCCAGCGGAGCACCTCCGGGGCTCTTTTGGCGTTGTGGAAGGTGATGTTGCCGGTGAAGGAGAACATCCAGCCCCACTCCGCCGCCCGCTTCACATCCTCCACAGCCAGGGCGCAGCAGTGGAACACCCCCCGGACCCCGGGGTGGGCTTTGACGATGTCCAGGCAGTCCTTGTGGGCGTCCCGGTCGTGGACGATGACGGGCAGGTCCAGCTCCTCCGCCAGGGAGAGCTGGGCGTCAAAAAAGTCCCGGGAGCCGGCCCGGGCCTCCGGGGTTTTCACCCAGTAGTAGTCCAGGCCCACCTCGCCCACCGCCACGCATTTGGGGTGGGCGCACAGAGCGCGTACCTGCTCCAGGTCGGACAGGCTGGCCCCCTCCAGGTTCTCCGGATGGAACCCGGCGGCGAAGTAGAGATAGCCGTACCGCTCCGCCAGGTCCCGGCTCTGCCGGGAGCTCTCCAGGTCGCAGCCGGGGCAGACCACCAGGTCCACACCCCGCTCCGGCAGGGCGGACAGCAGGGCGTCCCGGTCGGCGTCAAAGGCGTCGTCATAGTAATGGGCGTGGGTGTCGAAGATCATAAAGGCCTCCCGCAAACTGGTTTTTTCCATCATACTCCCTTTTTGCCCCGTTGACAAGGGGGCGGAGCTGTGGTATACTGCCCCAGGAATACGGGGATGAGGTCCTCCCGGGGCGTTTGCCCGAACCGCCGTTTGGCTGATGACTTCTGCAATTTTGCAGGGGGCATCAGTATTTTTTTGCGCTCAGCCCCCGGAGATGATGGTTTTATGTTAACAAGTATCGCCTATGTGCTGCTGTTGGGCCTGGGGCTGGGCGCCATGGCCCGGCTGGTCCGCCTGCCCCCGCTGGTGGGGATGCTGGCGGCGGGGATCCTGCTGGGACCCTGCGTGCTCAACCTGCTGTCTCCCCAGCTGCTGGGCATCTCCGCCGACCTGCGGCAGCTGGCCCTCATCATCATCCTGGCCCGGGCGGGGCTGAGCCTGGAGGCGGACGACCTGCGCCGGGCGGGGCGGCCGGCGGTGCTGATGTGCTTTGTGCCCGCCAGCTTCGAGGTGCTGGGCATGGTGGTGCTGGCCCCCCGGCTGCTGGGGGTGAGCCTGCTGGACGCCGCCATCATGGGGGCGGTGGTGGGGGCGGTGTCGCCCGCCGTCATCGTGCCCCGGATGCTCAAGCTGATGAGCGAGGGGTACGGCACCGAAAAGGGTATCCCCCAGATGGTGCTGGCGGGAGCCTCGGTGGACGACGTGTTCGTTATCGTCTTGTTTACCTCCTTTACAGCCATGGCCCAGGGGGGCTCCTTCTCGGTGTCCGCTCTGGCGGGGGTGCCGGTGTCCATCGTGCTGGGGGCCGTTCTGGGCCTGGCGGTGGGCTTCCTGCTGGCAAAGTTCTTTGCAGCGCTCCACATGCGGGACTCGGTGAAGGTGGTGATCCTGCTGTCGGTGGCCTTTTTGCTGGTGGCCCTGGAGGACGCGGTGGAGGCCTGGGTGCCCTTCTCCGGCCTGCTGGCGGTGCTGGGCATGGGCCTGGGCCTGCGGCGGTGGCGGCTGCCGGTGGCCGAGCGGCTCACCGCCAAGTTCGGCAAGCTGTGGGTGTGGGCGGAGGTCATGCTCTTTGTGCTGGTGGGGGCGGAGGTGGACCTGAACTACGCCGCCGCCGCCGGCCTGGCCGCCGTGGCCACGGTGCTGGGGGTGCTGTGCTTCCGGGCTCTGGGAGTGCTCCTGTGCGTGGCGGGAAGCAAGCTTACCAAAAAGGAGCGGCTGTTTGCCGTGCTGGCCTATCTGCCCAAGGCCACCGTCCAGGCCGCCATCGGCGGGGTGCCTCTGGCTATGGGGCTCTCCTGCGGGCAGGTGGTGCTCACTGTGGCGGTGATCGCCATTCTGGTCACCGCCCCCCTGGGTGCCCTGGCCATCGACGCCAGCTACAAAAAGCTGCTGGAGCGGGCGGCGGACTAGAAAAGAGGCGGCGCTGCCACGCAGCGCCGCCTTTCCGTATGTTCCGTTAAAGCTCAGGCATCTGGACGTCCGCCTTGCACTTGGGACACCAGCCGCTCTTTCCCGCCTCGCCGTGGAGCAGCTGTCCGCAGTTGTAGCACTTTGCGATGAGGTAGCGCTTGCCGGGCTCCACCCCCGCGGCGTTTTCATAGGCCATCATGGACAGCAGCTCGTTGACCTTTTTGGCAAAGGCCAGCGCCGCCTGTACCTCCGGCGAGTCCGAGGGAGGGGTCCCGTTGGTGACCGCAATGACATAGGGGTCACCGGAGACCAGCTGAATGACCAGCTGGATGGAACTGTTCCCCTTGGCGTTCTCCTGGTACACGCCGGAGTTTGTGATCTCCTGGTAGGCCAGGATGCGGGCGGGCGCCTTTTTGCTCTCCCGCCGGTCGAAAATGGCCAGTTCTCCGGACTGATTGTTGAAATAGAGGCTCAGGTTGTCGTATTTGAGCGAAAGGGGCTTCTCCCACTGGTTTGCCTCCAGCCATTTCTCAGAGGCGTCTCCCCCGCCCGCGGCCCGGAACGTTGTGATCGTGGCAGTAATGCCGCCGCCGAACAGAGCCAAAAACAGCAGAGCCAGGAAAAGTATGCCCAAAATGCCGTTTCCGCCGCTCAGCAGCAGGCCAAAAACAGCGGCCACAACCAAAACCACGGATATGATCCAGAAAAATACAGCCTTTTTCAAAAACTCCCCTCCCAAATGGCGGCGGACCATGGGGGCGATCGACGCCCTGCATGGGGCCGCGCGTTTTCTGTAGTTCCATAGTATCCCAACACCCGCCGGAAGTCAATCAAAAGAGGCGCTGCCATGCAGCGCCTCTTTTTCAGATTTTCTCAGCACAGGCCGTAACCGGCGGGAACCTTGTCGTCCAGCATGATGAGGTGCAGCTTCTCAGAGCCGTCGGGCTCCTCCTTCACCGCGGAGATCAGCATACCGTTGGACATAATGCCCATCATCTTCCGGGGCTTCAGATTGGTGCAGGCCACCACCGTCTTGCCCACCAGCTCCTCGGGCTCATAGTACTCGTGGATGCCGGAGAGGATCTGGCGGGGGAAGGCCTCGCCGCAGTCCAGGGTGAAGCGCAGCAGCTTGGAGGACTTGGGCACCGCCTCGCAGGCCAGGATCTTGGCGGTGACAAACTTCACCTTGTTAAAATCGTCGATGGTAATATACTCGGGCTCCTTGGGCTCCTCGGCCTTGGGGGCCTCAGCCTCCACGGGCTTCTTCTCCAGCTCCTCCAACTCTTTCAGCTCCTTTTCCATATCAATGCGGGGGAAGAGGTTCTCCCCCTTGTTCACAGCGGCGTCCATGGGCAGCAGGCCCCAGGTCTTGGCGGACTCCCAGGTCCGCAGCTCCGCCCCGGCACCGATCTGCCCAAAGATCTTCCCGCAGGTGTCGGGCATAAAGGGGGTCAGCAGCACGGCGGCCAGGCGCACGCACTCCAGCAGGTTGTACAGCACCTGGGCCAGGCGGTTTTTCTGGCTCTCGTCCTTGGCCAGCAGCCAGGGCTTGTTCTCGTCAATATACTTGTTGGCCCGGCCGATGAGCTTGAACACCTCCATCAGGGCGTTCTGGAAGGCGTATCCCTCCATGTGGCCCTCATAGGCGTCCCGCAGGCCCTTTGCCATGGTGATCAGCTCGTCGTCCATGGCGGGGTCGGCGGCCTCCACCGCCGGCAGATGGTCGCCGAAGTACTTGCCCACCATGGCGGTGGTGCGGCTCACCAGGTTGCCCAGGTCGTTGGCCAGGTCGGTGTTGATCCGGCCGATGAGGGCCTCGTTGGAGAAGTTGCCGTCGGTGCCGAAGGGGAACTCCCGCAGCAGGAAGTACCGCAGGGCGTCCACGCCATAGCGCTCGGCCAGCAGGTAGGGATCCACCACGTTGCCCTTGGACTTGCTCATCTTGCCGCCGTCCAGCAGCAGCCAGCCGTGGCCGAACACCTTCTTGGGCAGGGGCATGTCCATGCTCATCAGCATGGCGGGCCAGATGATGGAGTGGAAGCGCACGATCTCCTTGCCCACGAAGTGGACGTCGGCGGGCCAGTATTTGTCAAAGTCGTGGTACTTGTCGTTCATGAAGCCCAGGGCGGTGGTGTAGTTGAACAGCGCGTCGATCCACACGTACACCACATGGCCGGGGTCGAAGTCCACCGGCACGCCCCACTTGAAGCTGGTGCGGGACACGCACAGATCCTCCAGGCCGGGCTTGATGAAGTTGTTCACCATCTCGTGGACACGGGAGCGGGGCTCCAGGAAATCGGTGTCCTCCAGCAGGTGCTGGATGCGCTCGGCGTACTTGCTCAGGCGGAAGAAGTAGGCCTCCTCCTCGGCATCCTGCACCGGGCGGCCGCAGTCGGGGCACTTGCCGTCCACCAGCTGGGTCTCGGTCCAGAAGGCCTCGCAGTCCTTGCAGTACTTGCCCTTGTAGGTGCCCTTGTAGATGTCGCCCTTGTCGTACATGGCCTTGAAGATCTTCTGGATGGCGGCGACGTGGTAGTCGTCGGTGGTGCGGATGAACCGGTCGTTGGAAATGTTCATCAGCTTCCACAGGTCACGCACGCCCCGGGGGCCGTCCACGATGTTGTCCACGTACTGCTGGGGGGTGACCCCGGCGGCCTTGGCCTTGTCCTCGATCTTCTGGCCGTGCTCGTCGGTGCCGGTGAGGAACATCACGTCGCAGCCGGTGAGCCGCTTGTACCGGGCCATGGCGTCGGTGGCTACGGTGCAGTAGGCGTGGCCGATGTGGAGCTTGTCCGAGGGGTAGTAGATGGGGGTGGTGATATAGAATTTCTTGTTCTCAGGCATCAGAGGATCCCTCCGTATCGTTCTCGTCCGGCTCAACCGGGAGGGGCCGGGCGGCGTTGTGCAGCAGCGTAACGGTATTGGTCAGCAGATAGAGGATGGTAAAGGCGTACAGCAGCAGGTCGGCCGGCTGGTGGCCGTCGGCCAGCGTCACCAGGGAGAAGTACACCCCCAGCAGGGAGAACAGGCTGGTGAAGAAGGTGCGGCCCCGTTCAAAGGAGAAGCTGGCCGCGCCGTACAGGCCCAGCAGGCCGGCGATGATGGCGAACAGCTCGTACACGTAGTCCAGCCGCACCGGGTCTCCCGCCCGCACCTGATAGGCGGCGATGAGCCACACGCAGAAGGCGTAGGCCGGCATCAGCAGCTTGAAGCTGTACTTGCCCGTGCCCGCGCCCCGGTAGTTGTCCCGCACCGTGGCCGCCACGCACAGCCCGGCGGCCAGGGCCAGCGCCCCCGCGATAAGCCGGGTGAACACCAGCTCGCCCCCCAGCAGGGGCTGGGCCAGCATCAACGCGCCCCCCAGGAGCATCAGAAAGGCGGACAGTGTGCCCGCGGCGGCGTAGGGGGTACTGCCCTCGGCCTGGAAGGCCTGGCCATAGCCGGTAAAGGCGGGCTTTTTGCCCCAGCACAGCAGGGCCAGGACTGCCGCCACCGCCACCGACAGGGCGATAAGGGCCAGATGGGAGGGGGCGCCGGAGATGGGCAGGCCGGTGTCGGCCTCAAACCCCGCGCTCAGCCCCCACCGCCGCAGGGCGAAGCCCACGGCGCCGCCCGCCACGGCCACGGCCGGGGCCACAATTTCTTTCCGCATAGTCAGCATCCTTTCCGGATGGTATGAAATGAGCTCGAATTTATATTATAGCACGATTTGGTAAAAAGCGCACGGATTTTCTGTTATCCTTTATCTTACCGTTTCCCGGGCCAAAAGGCAAGGGCACTCTTGTATTTTTTCCCCCGGCCTGTTATCATGCCTTGGAAAAGGATGTGGAAGTACCATGCGCATTGACCTGACCCGGGGCGGCATCACCCGCCCCATGCTGCTCTTTGCCGGGCCCATGATCGCCGGCGACCTGCTCCAGCAGTGCTACAACATCGCCGACACCCTCATCGTGGGCCGGGCCCTGGGACCCACCGCCCTGGCGGCGGTGGGCTTTTCCTTCACCCTGATGACCTTCCTCACCTCGGTGCTGCTGGGGCTGTGCATGGGCAGCGGGGCGCTGTGGTCCATGCTCCACGGGGCGGGGGAGACCGACGGCCTCAAGCGGTGCCTGTTCGCCTCCTTCCTCCTCATCGGGGGAGCGACGGTGGCCCTCAACGTGGGAGTGCTGGTCTTTCTGGAGCCCATCATGACCCTGCTGCGCATCCCGCCGGAGGCCTGGGCGGACACCTGGGACTATCTGCGGGTGGTGCTGTTCGGGGTGTGCTTCACCTTTTTGTACAACTATTTCGCCTGCCTGCTGCGCTCGGTGGGCAACTCCGCCGCCCCGCTGGTCTTTCTGGCGGCGTCCACCGTGCTGAACATCGGCCTGGACCTGTGGTTCGTGCTGGGCCTTCACTGGGGGGTGGCGGGGGCCGCTGGAGCCACGGTGCTGGCCCAGGGGGTGTCCGCCGCCGGCATCGCCCTCTACTGCTGGCGGACGGTGGATCTGCTTCGGCTGGAGCGGCGGCATCTGACCGCCAGCCGGGGAGAGCTGAAGCGGATTGTCAGCTATTCCGCCCTCACCTGCGTGCAGCAGTCGGTGATGAACTTCGGCATCCTGATGGTCCAGGGCCTGGTGAACTCCTTCGGGGTCCACGTGATGGCGGCCTTTGCCGCGGCGGTGAAGATCGACGCCTTCGCCTATCTGCCGGTGCAGGACTTCGGCAACGCCTTCTCCACCTTTGTGGCCCAGAACACCGGCGCGCAGAAGGCGGAGCGCATCCGCCGCGGGTGCCGCTCCGCCCTGTGGGTGTCGGTATGCTTTTGTATGGTCAGCTCCCTGCTGGTCTGCCTCTTCGCCGCCCCGCTGATGGGGCTGTTCGTGGACCCGGCGGAGACCGAAATCGTAGCCGTGGGGGTGGAGTACCTGCGCATTGAGGGCATGTGCTACTGCGGCATCGGCACCCTGTTTTTGCTCTACGGCCTGTTCCGGGGGCTGGGGCGGCCGGGGGTGTCGGTGGTGCTGACGGTGATCTCTCTGGGTACCCGGGTGGCCCTGGCCTATCTGCTCTCCCCCATCCCCGCCATCGGGCTGAAGGGCATCTGGTGGGCAGTGCCCATCGGCTGGGTCCTGGCCGACCTGGCCGGGCTGTTCTTTTACCGCAGAAAGCCGGTGTGAGGGGGGGCTCAGGCCTCCTTCATGCTCTCCAGATACTCGTCGTAGGTCATCTTGCGGTCAATGAGCTGGCCGTCGGCGGTGAAGTCGAAGATCCGGTTGCACACCGTCTGCACCAGCTGATGGTCGTGGCAGGCCACCAGCACGTTGCACTTCACCGCCTCCAGGCCGTTGTTCAGCGCGGCGATGGACTCCAGATCCAGGTGGTTGGTGGGCTGGTCCAGCAGCAGCACGTTGGCCCCGGAGAGCATCATCCGGGAGAGCATGCACCGCACCTTCTCGCCGCCGGAGAGCACCTTTACGGGCTTATACACCTCGTCTCCGGAGAAGAGCATCCGGCCAAGGAAACCCCGGAGGTAGGCCTCGTGAGGGTCGGAGGACCACTGGCGCAGCCACTCCACCAGGTTGTCGTCGCAGTCCTTGAAGAACTCGGTGTTGTCCTTGGGGAAGTAGGAGAAGGTGGCGGTCTGGCCCCACTTCACGGTGCCCTCGTCGGGCTCCAGCTCCCCGGTGAGGATCTTGAACAGGGCGGTCTGGGCGTTTTCGTTGTCGCCCACGAAGGCGATCTTGTCCCCGTGGCCCACGATGAAGCTCACCTTGTCCAGCACCTTCACCCCGTCGATGGTCTTGGACACGTCGGTGACGAACAGAATGTCCTTGCCCACCTCCCGGTCGGGGGAGAAGGCCACCCAGGGGTAGCGGCGGGAGGAGGCGGGGATCTCCTCCAGGGTGATCTTTTCCAGCAGCTTGCGCCGGGCGGTGGCCTGCTTGCTCTTGGACTTGTTGGCGGAGAAACGGGAGATGAATTCCTTGAGCTCCTGGGCCTTCTCCTCGTTCTTCTTGTTCTGGTTCTTCATCAGGTTCTGCATCAGCTGGGAGGCGTCGTACCAGAAGTCGTAGTTGCCCACGTAGAGCTTGATCTTGTTGTAGTCGATGTCCACGATGTGGGTGCAGATGGTGTTGAGGAAGTGCCGGTCGTGGCTCACCACGATGACGGTGCCCTCAAAGTCCAGCAGAAAGTCCTCCAGCCAGTTGACGGCGTTGATGTCCAGGTTGTTGGTGGGCTCGTCCATCATCAGGATGTCCGGGTTGCCGAACAGGGCCTGGGCCAGCAGCACCTTCACCTTCAGCCGGGGGTCCAGGTTCTCCATGGCGGTCTGGTGGAACTCGGTGCCCACCCCCAGACCCTGGAGGATGCGGGAGGCGTCGCTCTCGGCCTCCCAGCCGCCCAGCTCGGCAAATTCCTCCTCCAGCTCACAGGCCCGGATGCCGTCGGCCTCGGTCATCTCCTCTTTCTCATAGAGGGCGTCCTTCTCCTTGCCGATATCGTACAGCCGCTTGTTGCCCATGATGACGGTGTCCATCACCGAATAGGCGTTGTAGGCGTTCTGATCCTGCTTGAGTACCGACATGCGGGTCTTGGGCAGGATGGACACCTCGCCGGAGGTGGGCTCCAGATCGCCGGAGAGGATTTTCAGGAAGGTGGACTTGCCGGCCCCGTTGGCGCCGATGATGCCGTAGCAGTTGCCCTTGGTGAACTGCAGGTCCACGTGGGAAAAGAGGGGCTGGCCGCTGTAGGCCAGCGTCAGGTCGGAAACAGTGATCATGTAGAACTCCTTATAACATAAAAGTGAAAGAATAAGCCCAAATAGTATATCATAAATTCCCTGGAAAGCAAGACGGAAGAAGGCGGCCCCCCGAAAACCGGAATGCCAAAAAGCACAATGCGGGCGGGCGGATGCTTGCGCAATTTGTAGATCTTATATATAATGTAGGCGTGAGGCTGAGGCAGAGCGGGGAGGCGGGCTGATGAAAAAGAAACGGCTGATCCTTGTGGTGGTTCTTGTGGGGCTGCTGGTGGCGCTTGGCCCCAAAAAGCTGGGCTGGCTGGTGCCGGGACCGGACAAAGCGGTAACGGGCTATGTGAAATATGAGCTGTTCTCCGGCGGCGGGGGGTATACGCCCACCGAAACCGGGGTGGAGGAGCTGCAAGCGGCGCTGGGGGATACCTGGGTGCTCTGGTGGGGAGTATCCAACTCCATCCCCATGGCGGACGGGGAGGACGCACCCATCCAGCTGGAGCTCTACACCGATGAGCTGGTTCCCGCCGCCGTTTTCACGGTGGGCTCCGACGGGCTGCTGTACCTGGGAAAGCTGCGCTTTCGCCCGATGAACGCCGACGTGTGGGAGCTTGTGAGCCGCCTGGAGCCGCAGCCGGAATAAAGCGCAGGCGGAGACGTATTTGGAATAGGCGCAATAAACGGGGCCTGCGTGGATATCCACGCAGGCCCCGTTTTGTTTACAGCTGTCCCTTCCGCAGCAGGCGGATGTCCTCGCCGTAGAAGGGGAGGACCCGGTATTCCCCCTCCAGCCGGGAGGCGATCTGGGGGGTGTACCGCTGGCGGACCTGGTCCATGGACAGGTTGGAGGAGATCACCGTCTGCCTGTCCGCCGTCAGCCGGGAATTGACCAGGGTGTACAGGGCGGACTGGACGAAGGGGGTGGTGAGCTCGCTGCCCAGATCGTCCAGGATCAGCAGGTCGCAGCCCAGGTAGCGGCGGGTCTCATCCTTTGCCTCCCCCGCCTCCAGACGGTCCCGGGCGAACTTCTGCTCCTCAAACCGGGCGAAAATGTTCACCGCCGTGTCGTACACCACCGAAAAGCCCCGCTCCGACACGGTGCGGGCGATGCAGGCTGACAGGAAGGTTTTGCCCAGCCCGGGGGCCCCGGTGAGAAACAGGTTGCGGAAGTAAAACTTGCCGAATTTCTGGGCGTAGTTGAGACACACCTCATAGATGAATTCCATGTTCTCCCTGGGGGGCAGGGACTCCCCCTTCCAGGGCAGGGGAGAGTAGAAGTCCAGGGAGAAGCTGTCAAAGGACTGCTCCCCCAGGTCCAGCAGCTTGGACAGCTCCTTGATCTGCTCCTGGGTACACAGCTGGCGCAGGCAGTCGCACATCTGACTGCCTATCCAGCCGGTGTCGTTGCATTTGGGGCAGGCGGGGCGGCCGTCCAGAATGTCGGCGGGCCAGCCGTGGTCGGCCAGCAGCCTGGCCCGCTCCGCCTGGAGGCCCAGGTTCCGCTCCTGAACGGACCCGATGGCGGGTACCGGGTCCCGGCCGTCCTTCAGGGCGGCGGCGATGATCTGGTAGACGGTGCCCTTCAGCTCCCGGTCGATCTCCGCCACCCGGGGCAGCTGGGCGTAGATTTTTTCCCGGGCCTTCTCCCGCTCCGCGGCCCGGCGCTTGCGCCGCTCCTCCAGGAGCTGGACGGCCCGGTGGAGCACAGCCGGCTCGTATCCCATGGCTTACTCTCCTTTCTTCTGGTTCTGGCGGCGCATGAACTCCCGCATCCGCTCCAGATCCTCCCGCACCCGGCGGTCGGCGTCCCCGGGGGCGGCGGGCTGGGCCTGCATGGCGGCGGGCTGGGCCTTCCGGCGGGGGCCGTCCCCCGCCTCCACCTCCGCCAGGGTGTGCAGGTTCTTCCGGTGCCATCCGGCCAGAATGCCGTTCATGTAGTCCCAGTCCATCTTCTGCTTTTTGTACACCGTCTTTTCATAGGCCAGCCGGAGCACCGCGTCCTCAAAGCCCATGTCGGTCCAGGCGGCCACCTTCTTCCGCTCCCCCTCCACCAGGGGCCGGGGCGGGATATCCAGCAGCCGGAGCACCTCCCCCTCCCGGGTGCGGTAGAGGGCCTGCCGCTTCAGGTGGGCCTCGGCGGCCTGGACGGTGTCCACCCCCAGCCGCTTCCACACAAAGCCCTCCTTCTGGATCTGGGACATGCGGGGCCTGCGGCCGGCGCCGTATTTGCGCTCAAATTCCTCCACGCACCAGCTCACCAGCAGGCAGATCACCTCGGCGGGGAGGGCCAGGTAGTCATACAGGGTGTACAGGCTCTTCAGGTCGGCGGTGGACAGGATCTTGCCCAGCCGCCGCTGGACCTCATTCACCAGGGCGGGGAAGGAGGAGTCTCCCTGCTCCAGCTCCCGGGTGATGTCGGCGGCGGTGTAGTCCGGGGGCCACACCGCCGCCGACATCACCCGGGAGCTGGAGC
>NZ_NFIQ01000229.1 GCF_002159455.1 Flavonifractor sp. An306 | reverse complement strand
ACAGAGATTGTTTCATAATGGCTTTAGAATCAAGTTGGAGGTGACGTTCTGTGGGAATGATATTGGGTCTATTGAAGCTGCTCCTGAAGATCGTGGCCGCGCCGGTGGTACTGCTGCTTACCGTGGCCATCTGGACTTGTGTGGGGCTGGTCTATGTATCCGGCTTGGTGCTGGGGCTTCTCAGTACAGTGATTGCCCTGCTGGGCGTGGCTGTGCTGGTGACATACTCCCCGCAAAACGGCCTGATTCTGCTGGTGATTGCGTTCCTTATCAGCCCATTTGGGCTGCCGAAGCTGGCCTTTTGGCTGCTGGGCCAAGTGCAGGGCCTCAAATATGCGATACAGGATTTGATCTACGGATAAAGAGGCACCCTCTCCATCACTGGAGAGGGTGTTCTGCTCCTATATGCGATTAGAGGTGCCGCTGACGAGCTGATATGAAATAGATTTGTTCACAGTATTGTGCTATACTTTTCTTAAAAAGACGATAATGGAGAATATAAACTATCCTTAATTTTGTGTAACCATCCTGCATGGTGCCACACAGAGATTCCATACAGGTTGAAAAAGGAGAACTCATTATACATGAAACAGAAAAATCCTTATAATCCTTTTATTGCGAATCAAATGCCCACACCTTTAACTTTGGGCGAATTGATTTCCTATGGTGCGATTGAAGGAAGTGAAGATGCGTATAATGATGAAAACGGTTTTGATTATTCTGATCCTGATTCTTCATTGCTCTACTATGCTGGCAAACCATTTACAGGGCTTTACTATGAATTATACCCAAATGGAGGTATAGAATTATATTCAAAGTATCAAGATGGAGTACTTGTGGAAGATT
>NZ_NFIQ01000228.1 GCF_002159455.1 Flavonifractor sp. An306 | reverse complement strand
TAAATAGTGTCTACACAAGATTAGGCTAAAATGGCACACCAAATAGCAATGCAACGAATTTGCACTGCTGCCAAAAAAGATGCTGTATTTTTGGCATATCGCGTGGCAATACCACGCCAGCGTTTCAGATGCAAAAAAGCATTTTCCACCAAATGACGAAGCCGGTACAAATAACGATCATAGTCCCTTTGGTGTTTGCGATTTCGCTTGGCCGGAATCACAATATTCATTCCAGCACCAGCAGCATACGCAATGATCTGATTGGTGTCATAACCACGATCGGCCAGTAATGTTTCCGCGGATATTCCGTCAATTAGGTGAATAGCTTCTTTGCAATCAGCTCGGGTACCCTCTGTGATAAGTACTCGGACCGGCATACCATTTGCATCCACGGCAAGGTGAATCTTGGTATTGAGCCCCCTTTTGTACGACTCATGTCCTGGTTTCCACCCTTTGCTCCAGCGGCATGAGGATGTACCTTGCAATGGCTCGCATCAATCATGAGCCATTCAAAATCAGGTTCATCAACCAGGATTTCCAGCAGCTTTTCCCAGGTTCCCTTATCACGCCATCTGCGAAAACGCTGATATACAGTACCCCATTTCCCGTAGCACGGCGGTAAATCCCGCCACGGTGCTCCTGTGCGTAAAATCCAAAACACGCCATTGACAAACCGCCGGTTATCCTGTGCGATGCCACCCCATTGCCCGCGTTGTCCTGGCAGATGCGGCTCCAGCAGATTCCATACCGTATCACTCATGTCATGGCGTTGTTGTTCATTGCTCATAGGAACACCTCTTTCTGGCCTATTGTTCCTATTATACCACATTACTCGTGTAAACACTATTTA
>NZ_NFIQ01000227.1 GCF_002159455.1 Flavonifractor sp. An306 | reverse complement strand
AGTCGATGTCGTACTTCTTCGCCACCGCCGAAAACGCCTTGATGTTCTGCTCCGTGATCTCGATGTTGGTCAGGGAGGCCCCATGCTGTTTGAGCTGGTGCAGGGTCTGCTTCCCCTGGTGTAAGCTGCGCTGGGAGGGCTTTTTCTGCATCTCCTCCAGCACCTTCTTCACGGCCTTTTGGAGCAGGTCCGTCGTCATCTTGCCGGTCTCCACCGAGAGGGAGACCACGCCCTGGGTGATTTCTTCCTGCACGCACATCACCTCCGATCTCCGCCGCCGTACATATCGTGGCTCACCAGGGAGGTGTAGTAGCTGTCGATGGTGGCCGGGGCGTTATACAAAGCGGCCAGCAGGTATTTCTTGATGTTACGGACATAGGTAGTGTTCTCCCGCATCCGGTCCAGCACATACTCGATGTGGGAACTGTTCAGCTTCAGGAACCGGGACTTGACCACCTCCGCCGGGTAGTCGTCCCCGGCGATGCGGATCATCTCCCGGTTGGAGCACACCGTATCCACCATGAGCTCCACCAGCTCGTCCAGGCGGTCCCGGTCAAGGCGGTGGTTCTGGATGAGATAGTCATACTCGATGTTCTCCAAAATCAATTCCCGATAACTCTCCCGCTCCCGCATCCGGTCCCGTCCTTTCCGGTCCGAACCCCTGGGGGTTGGGGGGATTGATAGGACAGGATTTGATCCTTCCGTACTGAGTTCATCTTTTTTTGATTTATCAGGATTGCTTTTATCTTTATTTAATTGCGGCCGGTTTTCCAGACCCGGAGTATCCATATCCGGGTTTTCCGTATCTGGATGTTCCGTATCCGGCTCATCCTCACACGGCCCGTCCGGCTCCGGGGGATGGGGCGTTTCGTAGATGACATACTCCA
>NZ_NFIQ01000226.1 GCF_002159455.1 Flavonifractor sp. An306 | reverse complement strand
TGCTGTCTCCTTTCAGAATGGTGTGTCGCGACTTCATTCTACCAGAGTTCTGCAAACCATGTCTCTTCTCATCCTTTTTTCAATTTGCGAAAATTATTGTACCTTATCGTCCTCCTCTATTTTACGCTTACAGATATCTTTTTTTCGTGCAGTCAAAAATGGACGCGAAAAAACCCCGAAACCGTTGCGGCTTCGGGGTTTTCCGGTGCGATATCTTTTTTGGTCGCACAATGTGGTTGCGGGGGGAGGATTTGAACCTCCGACCTCCGGGTTATGAGGCGTAGGCGAGGGGTGTCTCCAGCTTCAATAGCGCTTTTAATGTCTGGAGTTCCACCTTTTTGGCGTTAACTGGTCACTTTGTTTCACTAGGTTTATGTGTTTCAATCCATAAGCATCAGATAAGCATCGGAAATAGAAATGGCGTCCACGTGTGGTGGACAGATTATCTCTGAAAATTAGGAGGTGATTATCGTGAAAAACAGGAAAGAGCAGTATACCGAAGTAGTGAACAGTGCTGCGGAACTGGCAGACTATTTCTTTGACCAGGAGGGTGGAGGTTATACACTGGCTATTGTGTGTGAGATCCTTGAGGCCTTGCTGGAAGACGGGGAGCTGCCAGCGGCATACGTTGTAATAGAGACTGCCTGTCGAATGGGTGACGTTAACTTCCCGCTGGAAGGGGACACAGACTTTGGTTACATCCGTTTTTATCTGGAGCGGTTTGCGAAACTGTTGAGTGAGGCCCTGGAAACACGGTGGGCGACGTGACACCCTTTGTTTTTCTCCGTTTTGAGCAGGACCTTTCTCTCGCAGACTGTCCGAAAACTACAAGTGAATCTGGTATCTTGACACAATATATGGTATAATACTTGTGTAAAAACCGCAATAGAGGTGACACACATGGGTTATATACAAGGT
>NZ_NFIQ01000225.1 GCF_002159455.1 Flavonifractor sp. An306 | reverse complement strand
AAACAATACTACCTGGGGGCTGGCTACCCCAGATTGGTGATTTTCGTTTGACCAAAATTGGCGATTTTCTCCTGACCCGGAGTGGTTAATTTCGCCCGACCCTAACAACATGTCTAAACCCGAAAGGATGTGTCTAGAATCGTGCCTAAAATGTATTCTGAAGAAGAAAAACAGGAAATCATTTCTGCATATCAACTTGGGCAGCCTCTCACAGATATAAGAGGAAAATTCGGTGTTGCGCCTAGTACCATTTATCGCTGGGTCAAAGACAAGAAAGAGTATATAGCTGAAGAAAACATGCTGCCAATGGATATCCGGAATCTTTTGTTCCAGAAAGAGCGGTTAGAGCACATTTTACAAATTATTCGTCTATCTAACCTGTTAGCTGAAGTTCCGCTAAGGAGGAGGCTTGATATTTTAGAGGACCTTCATGAACGCTTCGAGCAATATAATGTCCATGAGCTATGTGAAGCGTTGGGTGTTTCTCGGGGTACTTTTTATAATCACATTTTCCGAAGAGCAGATCGCACAAAGTACCAGGAAGAGCAACAGGTTCTTATGGTGCAGGTACAGCAAATCTTTTATGACAGCAAACAGCGGTTTGGCGCAGAAAAAATTCGTGTAATCCTATCAGAAAACGGAATCCATGTCGGTAAAAAGAGAATACGGCAGATTATGCAGGAACTGGGCCTGGAGAGTGTTCGAGAAAATGCTAAAAAGGCTTATATGAAACGGCAAGAATACCATAGGCGTAATTTAGTAAATCAAGAGTTTAAAACCCAGCGTCCAAACGAAATTTGGGTCAGCGATATTACATATTTTAAAATCAAAGAGCACCCAGTTTTTCTGTGTGTTATTCTTGACCTGTTTTCACGACGGGTCGTCGGTTACCGGGTATCACGAAAATCCAGTACCCAATTAGTTACCTTTACATT
>NZ_NFIQ01000224.1 GCF_002159455.1 Flavonifractor sp. An306 | reverse complement strand
AAAGAAGCATTGTATTGAAAAACAATACAATGCTTCTTGCTTATCACTATGCTATTGCAGCTCAAATAACACAAGTTAAACACAAAATCAGAAGACACCCGAGTAACTTGGTAACTCAGTAACTTACCCAGCTATTGTTAACTTTGATTAGTTGAGTATATCACTTCCGGTTGTGTCAGTCAATCAAATTTAGAAGTTTTTCCAGATAACCTCTTTGCGATAGTTGCCTGACACACCACCAACACTAGTTGTTGTGTCAATCTCATATTTCTTCCAATCCGACGCTTGGAGGTATTGATTGTATAGCGGCACATCATAATTGCTTATCACAATTTTTGCCTGGGCACCTTGAATTAACTGCAATAGTGTCTCATGGTCTTGCTTCTCAGAAGACAACTTATAAGCCTTTCCTAAATTCTTCGATTCGTCCTCTGGGTCAAGATAAGAGGGGTCTAAGTAAAAGCATACATTGGGGTCATTGAGGTAATTGCATTCGTCCAGATAGCACAACGCACCTACCTGGCTAACTTGCACCCCCTCCATACGCTCAGCTACCTCATACAGTTTACCTATCCTCGCCTGATATTGCTCTTGGGTCTTAAATTTATTTGGGCTGAACGCTCCCCCCATGCCGTCCCGGCTCATGGTGTAAACAATCCAGGTTGCTACCGCTAAACTAATATCATCCACAGTACTGGAATCGTGGTTATTGAGCGCATGGCGGTATGCAATGCTATAAATCCTGCCTTGGCACATTTTGGCAAGTTTCTTCTTCCTTGCTTCAGACAACTTACCACCTTGGATTGCCTGGATGGTCTTTCTTAAACGATTTGCCTTAACAATATTTTTATCCGCAATCAGCTTTTTTACCTGTGTAGAAAGTGCGGTCAAATAATCACGGGTAACCTCATTGAAAATCTGATTAAAATTTTCTTCATCGT
>NZ_NFIQ01000223.1 GCF_002159455.1 Flavonifractor sp. An306 | reverse complement strand
GGCAGGCCGCGCCGTAAAACAGGGGCACAGGCGCTTCGCCCAGCACAAAGGGATTTTCCGTGAGGGCCTTGTATTCCTCGGGACTGACATAGCAATCCGTCTTCTCCGCCCCGTCAAAGAGCTCGGAGGGGAAGACCTCCACGCCGCCATCCAGGGTGAACCGGTTGAAGGCGGGGCCTTTGAGGAATCCCACGCAGCTGGGGCAGCAGGTGGCGGTCAGGATGCCGTCCAGTCCCAGGAACCGGAGCCGCTCATCCCGTCCGTCCAATACCAGTATGTCCACCATCCGTCCACCGCAGTGGGGGCATGTGTCCTCCCGCGCCCGGCCAATGCGGACGGGAGATTCTTTGTCGGAGGTTCCCTTGACCATAGGATAGCAGGAATCGAAGTTGAGTTGGATTTTCTGGCCCTCTTTGTCAAAAGTCCAGCCGCCGATCTGCGCATAGCTGGATGGGTCCACATAGAGGCCCTTGCGCCAGGGCCGGGGATTTCGCTCCAGCTCCAGCAGAGTCTCCATTGCCTTGTCATCTCCCTGCATAGCAAGGCAACACATCAGGTTGGAAGCCGCACTGGAATACTCCGCAGACAACAGCGCATGAATCAGACCATCCCGCACATCGGCGGGAGCATGATAATAGATCTCACAGGGCCAGAACACCTCTGCGGCCAATGCCGCCCGCTGGATCTCCGGGGCGATGGCATTATGGTAGCTAAGCAGCTGCCAGAAGTCGGTGAACTCCGGGTCTTCCATCTCCGCCAGCCGCTGGATGTTCTGAATCAGGTTTCTCTGCTTCTCTGTGATTTGTTCCGGTGTCCAAGCAAGAGCAGCTTTCCGTTCCTGTTCAGATTTGCATTTCCAGCACAATCCCTCATAGCCTAAAGGTGTCCCACAGCCGGGGCAGGTGTATTTCAGACTCATGATTTCACACTCCTCCAGAAGATAGA
>NZ_NFIQ01000222.1 GCF_002159455.1 Flavonifractor sp. An306 | reverse complement strand
TTGAAAAGAAAGCGTCCTGGACCCGTGTCACCAATGTGATGAAGAAACTGGTGGCAGACCAGGAAACCTGGGATAAGTCCCTGCGAGCGATGGCTGCCCAGAAGCTCACTGCTCAGGCCAACGAATGGCTGGCGGACAATGACCAGACCGACCGTGACCCGGAAAAAGACCCCATCACCGAGGATGAGTTCGCCCGGCGCATCCTGCTCACCGAGTTTACAGTATCTCCCGGCGGCCGTTTTACCGCCTGGTACGAGGACGACGATATGTTCTGGGGCCATGTGATCACTGTGGATGGAACGCTGAAAAAAGGCCCCGTTGACGCTGATATACAGGGCTGACAACAACCGTTTACAGGAGGAGGCATCCATTATGTGCGAGCACTGCCGAAGCATTCAAACATGGAGAAAATTTGATGCTCCCAAGGACTACCTGGCCTGTATTGCCTATATCCAGCAGTTGGTGGAACAAGGTGAATTTGAACTGATTGCAGAGGAATCCACCTGTCCGCTGGAGAAGGTAAAGAATGAGGATGGGTGGGCAGACGAAATTATGGCTCACATGATTCGGTGCAAGCACTGCGGTCAGATCTTCACCTGTGTAGTCAACACCTGGCGAGGCAGCGGACACTTCAAAAAAGGCAAAGGATGACACGGAAAAGGCGGTGAAACGATGAATCAGGCAGAAAAAGCAGAGCTGCTGGAGCAGATTGAGAAGTGGAATGATGCGGATGAGTTTGCCCGATGCATTGAGGCTATCGAAGCCATCCCGGAACAGGAGCGGGATTATCTGCTGACGCTAAAACTGGGCCGAGCCTACAGCAATCTGGCGGTGCTGGGTGACCACGGTGCCCTTGGCGAGAACGCTGAAGTAGATGGAGATCTTCTCCGGCACGCCATTGATCTACTGGAGTCCGTTCGCACCCAGGGTGAGAACGATCCCTACTGGAA
>NZ_NFIQ01000221.1 GCF_002159455.1 Flavonifractor sp. An306 | reverse complement strand
CGCTCTCGATCTGAGCGGTAGTCATGGACAGCCCAAACAACCGGCGCACCTGTTCGCTGATTTCATCGATACAGCGGATCATGCCCAGTTCCAGACTCCGGCAGGAGGCGGCGTTGGGGATGCGGTTGTCCAGCCGCATCAGATCCACCGTCCAGCCGCCCATGTCTGCCACGATGACGGACGGCTCGTCCAGCAGCTCCGTCTGGGTCAGTACGGCAGCATAGCCCTGGGGAAACAGGGACACCTCTTGTATGGTGATGGTGTAGTCCTGCCCCTCATAGCGGAAGGGAATGGCGCTCCCATCCCGGTACAGATACGAACGGAAGGACCTCTTGTCCCTGCCAAAGCTGGTCAGGGGCAGGCCCGCCGCCAGGTGGATGCTGGCGGTGTGCTCCGCGCCCCGGTGCTCCAGCTCCTTGGCGATGGCTGCCAGGGTAAGCAGATAGTAGTCCTCGGTCTGAGTCTTATCCCTCTGGAGGGGCTGGCGACCGCTGCCCACTACATAGTATCTGCCGCCGTATTCCAGCACATCTTTCTGAGTGTACGGCTCATGTTCATATTCCACCAATCCGGTGGGGAACGAAAAGTGTACAGTTTTCATGGCTGCGTAGCCATGATCAATGCCAATAATGATCGAACCACTCATCTCGGATTCCCTCCTTTTTTGCGGGACTTCGTTTTTTTGGTGCGCTGCTGTTTGTCAAATGTCTTTCCCTCAATTAGCAGCGCGTTTACATCAGACATCTCCAGATTCCATACATACGGGTGTATCTGGCTTCTGTCTGCCCCACCATATTTCTCGCACAATCTTGGCAAAAAATTCGGCAGGTCTTTCATTTCTCTGGGGAACTGGATGCCATCTTTGTACACAATCTCTCTTTTCAAAGATTTGTACAATTCTTTTGTGTTTTTAATTGCCTCCACATCTTGATATATACTTTGCCCTGTAAGCTGTT
>NZ_NFIQ01000220.1 GCF_002159455.1 Flavonifractor sp. An306 | reverse complement strand
TGTTCCTGCTCATAGAAGATGTCGGGCCGGAACCGGCAGAAATCTCCATGTGTATCTCCTGTTATAAAAATTTCCATAAGTAAATCGCTCCTTGTCTCTATTTTAGCATACGGACTGTTCAATCTCCAAATCGCTGTATCGGAACTTGACCCGGATTGTTTCCGCATCGACTACAGTGACCCGTTCAATCATCTTGCGAACGACCTCGTCATCATAGTGAGGAAAGCCATTGAGATGTTCCTCCAGATAAGTTGCGTACTCTGCCATACGTGAGTCCTCGTTGATTCTGTTGGCTGCCTCTTTCTTCGCCGCATCGATCCGTGTCTGCAGGTGCTGCTTTTCTTCCAGCAGGGTCTTGAGTTGCTCTGCTATCGTCAGATCCTCCATGTTGGCTAACGCCTGATCCAACAGGGCGTTCTGTTGTGCGGTCAGGGCTTCCAGTTCATGCTCCAATTCCAACAGGTTGTTACCGACCCCTTCCGGGGTACATACCATTCGGAGCGTCTCTGCCAGTTCATCCTGTAGGCCATCGCTTGCTTCGACTACCCGGTTAAGCACCGTGAGAATTGCGGTATGCAGCTTGTCCTCCGCCATGGAAGGCGAGTTATGGCAGTATTTTTTCCCGAATTCCAACCGGGAGACGCACCGCCAGACGATCCGTTTGACGCCGTTCCTGGCCCAGGTACACCGCTTATAGGGGGAACCACACTCCCCACAGACCAGCCGCTCACTGAGCGCATACTTGGCGGAATACTTGCCCTGTTCTGTTTTTCCGCTTTTCTGCAGAATCTTTCGCTTGCTGGTCCTCCGTGCCATCTCCTCCTGTACCCGCTGGTAGATGTCCCGCGGGATGATAGCAGGGTGGTTGTCCTTGATGTAATACTGCGGCAACTCGCCGGTATTCTTCTTGACCTTCTTGCTGATGCAGTCTGTGGTGAAGGTCTTTTGCAGCAAGGC
>NZ_NFIQ01000022.1 GCF_002159455.1 Flavonifractor sp. An306 | reverse complement strand
ACGGTACACATGGCCCGCTCCCCCAGCTCGATGGCCGCCCCCGCCCCCTGGCGGGTAACGGTGAAGCGGAGTCTGGTGGCCTCCAGCCACTCCACGTTCCAGAACAAAATCCCCCGCTGGGCGCACAGGTTGAGCAGCCGCTCGGGGAAGGCCCCCTCCACCTCCAGCCGCACCTTGCCCCGCAGGGCGTTGGTCAGTCGATTCAGCATGGCCCGGCCCTCAGCACAGTTCCACGCCCTGGATGGTCCCGGTGATGAACAGCTGCCCGGCGTTCATGGCCCGCAGCTCCAGCCCCCGGCCCCGCACCGTGATCTCCAGCTTTCCCCCGGAAATGCGGATCTCCTCCTCGCCGTAGGCCAGTATCCCCTTGTGGTTCTCCATCCGCAGCTCCCGGTTGCCCGTCAGCTCGATGTGGGGCAGACCGGCCAACACATCTCCCGGCAGATCCAGAGCCTCCGCCGTCCGTTCCAGCAGTCCGCGCCGATATTCTTCCATGGTCCTCCCCCCTTGTCTCCCATGCTTATGAGAGTGAGGGGCCGTTTTTGCCTGTCCCACGGGATTTTTCCACCAGCTCCAGCAGCTTCTCTCGGGTATTGTCCGCCGGATGGGCCAGAATATGGGCCGCCAATTCCCGCTGAACCGCTCCGATCTCCTTCCCTTTCAGCCCCAGGGCGGCCAGCTGGCCGCCCGACAGGGCCAAATCCTTTACAGCTTCCCGCTCGGGGTGGAGCACCCCCTGCCGCAAAGCCCGCTCCACCGGCAGGCGCTCAATGGGGAAGCCGGTTTCCCGGCAAAACCCCCGCCAGCGGGGGACGGGCTCAGGGGGCAGCTCCCGCAGCCGGGTCAGGTCGGGACAGGTTGTTTCTGGGTAAAGGTGGGCCAGCAGCCCCAGCCGCACCGCCTCCCCCGCCCACTCCGGCCGGGGGGAGAGGAGGGTCTTTTCCAGCTCTATTTTGATGCGCTCCCCCGACACCAGAGCGGCCCGGCGGGCGTTGCGGCCGATGGCGGCCAGGGTATTTTCCTCCACGGCGAAGCCCAGCTGGGCGGCAAACCGGAGGGCCCGGAGCATCCGCAGTGCGTCCTCGGCAAAGCGGGTGTCCGGGTCCCCCACGCAGCGGAGCACCCCCGCTTTCAAATCAGCCTGCCCTCCAAAGAGGTCGATGACCTCCCCTGCCGGGTCCAGGGCCATGGCGTTGACGGTGAAGTCCCGCCGGGCCAGATCCTCCCGCAGCCCCACGTCAAAGGCCACCCCGTCCGGGTGGCGGCCGTCGGCGTAGCCCCCCTCCCGTCGGAAGGTGGTGACCTCCACCGGCCCGTCCCCGGTCAGCACGGTGACGGTGCCGTGCTTCAGGCCGGTGGGGACGGTCCGGGGAAACAGGGCCATGGTCTGCTCCGGCCGGGCGGAGGTACACAGGTCAAAGTCCCCCGGCGTCCGGCCCAGCAGCAGGTCCCGGACGCAGCCCCCCACCGGGTGGGCGGCAAACCCCGCTCCCCGGAGCACCTCCAGGCAGCCCGCCACCCCCTCCGGCAGGACCCAATTCCCCATTTTCTCCACCTCCCAGGGTATTTTTTCCTTGCTATTCGCCTATAATGGTTTATAATATAATGTTACTGTTATGGCATTCATTATAATCTGAAGTAAAGGGTGTGTAAACCCCATGGCAGAGGCCAATATTCACGACTACATCGCCCCCGGACGCCGGGCCCACCTGGCGGGCATCGGCGGGGTGTCCATGTCCCCCCTGGCGGAGGTGCTCCACAAGATGGGCATGGTGATCACCGGCTCGGACATGCACGAGAGCGCCACGGTGGACCACCTGCGGTCCCTGGGCATCCCGGTGGCCATCGGACACCGGGCGGAGAACGTGGGCGACGCGGAGCTGGTGATCCGCACCGCCGCCATTCACGACGAAAACCCCGAGATCGCCGCCGCCCGGGCCAGGGGCATCCCGGTCTTTGAGCGGGCCCAGGCCTGGGGCTCCATCATGCGGGGGTACAAAAACGCCCTGTGTATCTCGGGCACCCACGGCAAGACCACCACCACCTCCATGTGTACCCACATCATCATGGCCGCCCAGCTGGACCCCACGGTGATGATCGGCGGCACCCTGCCCCTGCTGGGCTCGGGCTACCGGGTGGGCCACGGCGACACCATCATTCTGGAGAGCTGCGAATACTGCAACTCCTTCCTGTCCTTCTTCCCCACGGTGGCGGTGATCCTCAACATTGAGGCCGACCACCTGGACTTCTTCAAGGATCTGGAGGATGTGGAGCACTCCTTCCGTGCCTTTGCCGACCGGGTGCCGGAAAACGGCCTTATCGTGGCCAACGCCGACGACGCCAACACCATGCACACCCTGGAGGGGGAGACGCGGCCGGTGCTCACCTTTGGCCTGGAGCAAGGTGACGTCCACGCCGCCAACCTGACCTGGCACAACGGTCTGCCCTCCTTCGATGTGATCTACCGGGGCGAGGTGTTCACCCATGTGGACCTGCGGGTGCCGGGAGAGCACAACGTGAAAAACGCCCTGGCCGCCGCCGCGGCCTCCATTGCCCTGGCGGTCTCCCCCCAGGCGGTGAGCGAGGGCCTGAACGCCTTCCGGGGCGCCGGCCGCCGGTTTGAGCACAAGGGCACCTTCCACGGGGCGGAGATCTATGACGACTACGCCCACCACCCCGGCGAGCTGCAGGCCCTGCTGTCCGCCGCCCGGGCTCTGGGGTATGAGCGGATCATCTGCGCCTTCCAGCCCCACACCTACACCAGAACCCACGCCCTGTTTGACGATTTTGTGGAGGTGCTGAAGGAGCCGGACCTCACCATTCTGGCGGAAATCTTCGCCGCCCGGGAGGTCAATGAGCTGGGCATCTCCTCCAAAGACCTGGCCCAGCGGATCCCCGGCAGTGAATATTATTCCACCCTGCCGGAGGTGACCCAGCGGCTGCGGGAGCTGGCGAAGCCCGGCGACCTGATCCTCACCGTGGGGGCCGGGGACATCTATACCGTGGGGGAGGCCCTGGCAAAGGGCTGAGGCCTCCTTCTCCGCAGAAAATAAGCGGCGCACTGCGTCCGCCAAGGAAAGGAACTTGATTGTCTATGGTCGAAATCATTTTTAAGCCCACCCTGCACCAGTTCCGGACCTGCCTGGAATTCGCGGAGGAATTTCAGCTGACCGCCCAGGACCTGATCCTGACCAACGAGTACATCTACCAGCCCTATTTTGGGCAGACGAACCTGGGCTGTCACGTACTCTTTCAGGAGAAATACGGCTCCGGCGAGCCCACCGACGTGATGGTGGACGCCATTCTGGCCGACGCGGCCAGGACTGGCTGCAGGCGGGTGGTTGCCATCGGCGGCGGCACGGTGATCGACATCGCCAAGGTGCTGGCGGTATCCGACGGCGAGGGTGTGGACGCCCTCTATGACAAGGCTCCCAACCTGGAGAAAAAGCGGGAGCTGGTTATCCTCCCCACCACCTGCGGCACCGGCAGCGAGGTCACCAACATCTCCATCATGGCCCGCACCCGGCTGGGCACCAAGCTGGGACTGGTGAGCCCCGCCATGTACGCCGACCACGCGGTGCTGATTCCCCAGCTGCTGGAGGGTCTGCCCTTCGGCGTGTTCGCCGCCAGCTCCATCGACGCGCTGGTCCACGCGGTGGAGTCCGCCCTGTCTCCCAAGGCCACCCCCTATACCAAGCTTTTCGGCTACAAGGCCATTGAAATGATCATCCGGGGCTATCAGAAGATCGCCGCCGAGGGCCGGGAGGCCCGCATCCCGCTGCTGGAGGATTTCCTGCTGGCCTCCAACTATGCCGGGCTGGCCTTCGGCACCGCCGGCTGCGCGGCGGTCCACGCCACCAGCTACCCTCTGGGCAGCAAGTACCACGTGCCCCACGGGGAGAGCAACTACGCCATGTTTACCGGCGTGCTGAAAGCCTACATGGAGCTCAAACAGGACGGGGAGATTGCGGTGATGAACCGCTATCTGGCGGACCTGCTGGGCTGCGGGGTGGAAGCGGTCTATGACAAGCTGGAGGAGCTGCTGGACCAGATCCTTCCCAAGAAGCCGCTGCACGAGTACGGGATGACAAAAGAGGATATCGACGAGTTTGCCCACAGCGTCATCACCAGCCAGGGCCGCCTGATGGCCAACAACTTCGTCCCCCTGGACGAGGACCGGGTGCGCAGGATCTACACCGAACTCTTTTAAGCCGCTCCTCTTTCTTTAGGTAAAGCAAAAGAGTGAAATTATAGCATAAATATCCGCAGTTGACAAGCCCCCAAAAGCGACGTACAATAGAGGCAGCCAATCTGTTTCCATTTTTGTGCTTATTCACAACATAAAATTGAGGAGTGGAATCGAAATGGACGAGAAGAAGTATACCTCGATGATCCGGCTGCGCATGTCTGCCAAGGACGCTCACTACGGCGGGAATCTGGTGGATGGCGCCCACATGGTCCATCTGTTCGGCGACGTGGCCACCGAGCTGCTGATCCAGTGTGACGGTGACGAGGGCCTGTTCTGCGCGTACAACAACATTGAGTTCAAGGCTCCCGTTTACGCCGGTGATTTCATTGAGGCATACGGCGAGATCACCCACATCGGCAACACCTCCCGCAAGATGCGCTTTGAGGCCCGCAAGGTGGCTATCCCCCGCCCCGACATCAGCGACTCTGCCGCCGATTTCCTGGACGAGCCCATCGTCGTGGCCATCGCCGAGGGCACCTGCGTCACCCCCAAGAAGTGCCAGCGGAAAGAGCATTAAGTACATAGGTAAAAAAATGTCCCGGAGCATGGCTCCGGGACGTTTTTTTATACAGTGGGACCGCCCGCCCGTTCCCGCAGGATCCTGGGGAAGAAGTGGAGGAACAGAATGGTGGTAACGGTGGCGGCCACCGCGTCGGCGATGGGCTCGGAGAGGAAAGTGGCCTCCGCCGACACCAGGGCGGGCAGCAGCAGCAGGCAGGCCAGAAACACCGACTTGCGGAACAGGGAGCAGAACAGGGCCAGCCGCACATGGCCCAGGGCGGTGGTCTCGTCCACCAGGGGATACTGCACCGCCAGGGGGAGGATCATGGCGGTAAACACCTTGATGTAACCCACCGACCGCTCCAGCACCTCGGTATTCTGGGTAAACAGCCGGACGAACAGTGGCGAGAGGGTGTGGGTGACAATCATCATAATGGCGCAGAAGGCGAGGCACAGCCCCACGATGGACTTGATGGCGGTCTTGATCCGCTTGGCGTCCCCCGCGCCGTAGTTGAAGCTGACCACCGGCTGGGTGCCCAGGGTCAGCCCACCCATGGGCATGGTGATGAGCAGCAGATAGCTCTGCACGATGGTGGCGCAGGTCACCAGCGTGTCCCCCAGCTCGGGGCCGCCGTACCGCTGGAGCACGGTGTTGAGCACGATGAGCAGCACGCTGTCGGTGGCGATGATGAGGAAGGGAGACAGGCCAAAGGTCACCACCTGCCGCATGATCCGGCTGCTGAAGCCCCCCCACCGCAGAGGAACGGGCATACGCTTGCGCAGCAGGGCGCACAAAACAAAGGCGCAGGAGGCCATCTGGGAGAGCACCGTGGCAATGGCCGCCCCCGCCACCCCCAGGCCCAGCAGGAAGATAAACACCGGATCCAGGGCGATATTCAGGGCCGCCCCCAGCATCACCGTGGCCATACCCAGTCCGGAGAAACCCTGAGCGATCAGAAAACTGTTCATCCCGGTGGCCATCAGGGCGAAAAAGGTGCCGGCGGTATAGATGGTGAGGTAGGTATTGGCGTAGCCGAAGGTGGCCGGGCTGGCCCCGAACCACCACAGCATATGCTCCTTCAGCAACAGGAACAGGGCGGTCAGGGCGGCGGAGAGCACCAGCAGCATGAGAAAGCTGTTGGACAGCACCCGGCTGGCCTCCTTCTGATTCCCCTCCCCCATGCGCATGGCCAGAATCGGCGAGCCGCCCAGGCCCACCAGGGTGGCGAAGGAGCCCAGCAACGTGACGATGGGGCCGCACACTCCCACCCCAGCCAGCGCCAGGTCCCCGATCTCCGGGATATTGCCGATATACATACGGTCCACAATACTATATAATACGCTGACCAGCTGGGCCAGCATGGTGGGAATGGCCAGGCGGCATACCAGGGGAAATACCCGGTCCCTGCCCAGGTCATTGGTCCGTGCCATACACATCCTCCTTCTCGATATCCTGGGCATTATACCTCTTTTTTCTGCCTTCGTAAACCCCCGTTATGATTTTAGCACTCTCAATTAAAAAGTGCTAATGTTTACAATTTGGACATAATTTGATGTATATTTGTTCACAGTCCAGCCCTATAATTTCAATCAGAAAACGAGATGAGCTTCGGGAAACCGAGGCGGAAAGAGGATGAGCGACATGCAATATCCGAGAAATTAGCAATACACAAGTTTGACTGCTAACCCCATTTCACCACAAAATTCTGATTTTACAAGGAGAGATTCTTTATGTTTGGTATGCTTCCTTTTGAGCGCAGCAACGACAACGTGTTCGATACCTTTGATAACTTCACCCGCAATTTCTTCCAGAGCAGCAACGCCAATCTGCCCGCCTTCCGCACCGACATCAAGGACGCCGGCGACAAGTTCGTGTTAGAAGCGGAGCTGCCCGGCTTCAACAAAGAGGACATCAAGCTGGATGTGAAGGACGGCATCCTGACCATCACCGCCGAGCACAAGGAACAGAACGACCAGAAGGACGAGAAGGGCTCCTACATCCGCCGGGAGCGGCGGTACGGTTCCTTCACCCGCTCCTTCGACATCACCGGCATTGATGAGGGCTCCATCACCGCCGCCTACCAGAACGGCATTCTGGAGCTGAATCTGCCCAAGGCCGTCCCCGTGGTTCCTGAGACCCGTCGGATCGCCATTGATTGACCTGGACACGCAGGAGCCGGTCAGCCTTGGCTGACCGGCTCCTCGCCATTTTTCACGGGAAAAGGCGCGCGCCGCGCGCCCATGAGAAAGGATGTGACGCGACATGAACGCGCAGAAATATACCCAGAAATCCCTGGAGGCGGTGCAGACCGCCCAAAGCCTGGCCACCGAGTACGGCAACCAGCAAATTGAGCAGCCCCATCTGCTGCTGGCCCTGCTGAGCGACGAGGCCGGCCTGATCCCCCAGCTGCTGGGGAATATGGGCATCACCGTGCCCTCCTTTGCCGCCGCCGCCAAGGCGGAGGTGGAAAAGCTGCCCCGTGTGTCCGGCTCCGGCCGGGAGCAGGGCAAGATCTACGTGGCCCAAGACGTGGACAAGTGTCTGAACACTGCCGAGTCCATCGCCGCCTCCATGAAAGACGAGTACGTGTCGGTGGAGCATTTGCTGCTCTCCCTCATTGACACGGCCAACAGTTCGCTGAAGGAGCTCTTCCGCACCTATAACATCACCAAGGAGGGCGTGCTCCAGGCCCTCACCGCCGTCCGGGGCAACCAGCGGGTGACCTCCGACAACCCGGAGGAGACCTACAACGCCCTGAAAAAGTACGGCTCCGACCTGGTGGAGCGGGCCCGGGCCAACAAGCTGGACCCGGTGATCGGCCGGGACGACGAGATCCGCAACGTCATCCGGATCCTGAGCCGCAAGAGCAAGAACAACCCCGTGCTCATCGGCGAGCCCGGCGTGGGCAAAACCGCCATCGCCGAGGGGCTGGCCCAGCGGATCGTGAAGGGCGACGTACCCGGCTCCCTGAAGAACAAGACCATCTTTGCCCTGGATATGGGCTCCCTGATTGCAGGCGCCAAGTACCGGGGCGAATTTGAGGAGCGGCTGAAAGCCGTCCTCAACGAGGTGAAGAAGTCCGAGGGCCGGATCATCCTCTTTATCGACGAGCTGCACACCATTGTAGGCGCCGGCAAGACCGAGGGCGCCATGGACGCCAGCAACCTGCTGAAACCTCTGCTGGCCCGGGGCGAGCTGCACTGCATCGGCGCCACCACCCTGAACGAGTACCGGCAGTATATCGAAAAGGACGCCGCCCTGGAGCGGCGGTTCCAGCCCGTCATGGTCAACGAGCCCACGGTGGAGGATACCATCGCCATCCTCCGTGGCCTGAAGGAGCGGTACGAGGTATTCCACGGGGTCAAAATTCAGGACGGCGCCATTATCGCCGCCGCCACCCTGTCCAACCGCTATATCACCGACCGGTTCCTGCCCGACAAGGCCATCGACCTAATCGACGAGGCCTGCGCCATGATCCGCACCGAGATCGACTCCATGCCCACCGAACTGGACGTGATCCAGCGCAAGATCATCCAGCACGAGATCGAGGAGGCCGCCCTCAAGAAGGAGGACGACGCCATCTCCCAGGAGCATCTGGCCGAGATCCAGAAAGAACTGGCCGAGATGCGGGACGAGTTCAACGCTAAGAAGGCCCAGTGGGAGAACGAGAAGAACGCCATCGGCAAGGTGCAGAAACTGCGAGAGGAGCTGGAGGCCGCCAACGCCGCCCTGGAGAAGGCCCAGCGGGAGTACGACCTGAACAAGGCCGCCGAGCTGCAGTACGGCAAGATTCCCGAACTGCGCAAGCAGCTGGAGGCAGAGGAGGCCATCGCCAACGAGGGCAAGGCCCGCTCCCTGCTGCGGGACAAGGTGACCGAGGAGGAGATCGCCCGGATCATCGAGCGGTGGACCGGCATCCCGGTGGCCAAGCTGATGGAGGGCGAGCGTGAGAAGCTGCTCCACCTGGAGGACATCCTCCACCAGCGGGTGGTGGGCCAGGACGAGGCCGTGCGCCTGGTGTCCGAGGCCATCCTGCGCTCCCGGGCTGGCATTGCCGACCCCGACCGGCCCATCGGCTCCTTCCTGTTCCTGGGCCCCACCGGCGTGGGCAAGACCGAGCTGGCCAAAACCCTGGCCGAGGCCCTGTTCGACTCCGAGAAAAACATGGTGCGCATCGACATGAGCGAGTATATGGAGAAGTTCTCCGTCTCCCGCCTGATCGGCGCCCCTCCGGGATACGTGGGCTATGAGGAGGGCGGCCAGCTCACCGAGGCCGTCCGCCGCCGCCCCTACTCCGTGGTCCTCTTCGACGAGGTGGAAAAGGCCCATCCCGACGTGTTTAACATTCTACTGCAAGTATTGGATGACGGCCGTATTACGGATAGTCAAGGCCGGACGGTGGATTTCAAGAACACCATCATCATCCTGACCTCCAACCTGGGCTCCCAGTACCTGCTGGACGGCATCGACCAAAACGGCGAGATCACCGAGGAGGCCAAGGGCCAGGTGCAGGAGCTGCTGCGCCACTCCTTCCGGCCGGAGTTCCTCAACCGTCTGGACGAGATCGTGTTCTACAAACCCCTGACCAAGGACAATATTACCCACATCATCGACCTGCTGGTGAACGAGCTCAACCAGCGGCTGAGCGAGAAGCAGCTCAAGGTGGTGCTCACCGACGCCGCCAAGCGGTATATCATCGACAGCGCCTACGATCCTGCCTTCGGCGCCCGGCCCCTGCGCCGGTTCGTGCAGCACGGGGTGGAGACCCTCATCAGCCGCAAGATCATCGGCGACCAGGTCCAGCCCGGCGACACCCTCACTGTGGACTGTGTGGACGGCGAGCTGACCGTGGAGGCCAAGACCGTCCTCACCGGCGAAATTGTGGAACAGTAAGACACAAGAAAACAGCGCCTGCCGCGTTTGCGGCAGGCGCTGTTTTTGTGCCCTTGTCCAGTCTTATTGGTTTTGCTCCAGCCACTTTTTCAGCTGTTCCGCCATGGCCGAGCTGCCCTGGTCCTCCTGCTGGGCCTGCTTCTGGAGGTAGCGGCGCACATCCCCCTTGCCGGCGGACTTTTCCGAGCGGCGCTTCTTGAAGTCGCTGAGCTTCTCCCGGTAGCCGCACACGCAGGCGAACATCTGCTTCTCCCCCTCGCCCCGCAGCTCCATCTTCTTGTGGCAGTTGGGACAGCGGGCGTTGGTGGTCTGCTTTACGCTGCGGCGGTAGCCGCACTCCCGGTCGGGACACACCAGCATCTCCCCCCGCTTGGTTTTCACCCGCAGCAGATACTTGCCGCAGTCGGGACAGGGAGAGCGGGTCTGGTTATCATGGCGGTAGGAGGCGTCGCTGGCCTTCACCTCGCTCACCAGACGGGAGGCAAAGTCCTTCATCTCCTCCACAAAGGAGGTCTCCTGCTCTTTGCCCTGGGCGATGTCCCCCAGCCGCTTCTCCCACCGGGCGGTGAGAGAGGCCGAGCGCAGGTCGGCGGGAGCCAGCCCCACCACCTGGATGCCCTTGGAGGTGGGCCACAGCTCCTTCCCCCGCCGCTCGATATAGAAGGCGGCGAACAGCTTTTCGATGATGTCCGCCCGGGTGGCGGGGGTGCCCAGGCCGCCGGTCTCCTCCAGGATCCGGCTCTGGTCCTTGTCCTTCACCTGGGCGGCAGGGTGCTCCATGGCGGTGAGCAGGGTGGCCTCGGTGTACCGCTTGGGGGGCGCCGTCTGGCCCGGCTGGGTGTTGGCCCACCGGACGGGCAGTTTATCCCCCTGCTTCAGCTCGGGGAGGGTCTGGTCCTTTTCCTCCTCCTCCCCCTCGTCCTCCTCCAGAGAGAAGGAGCGGTCATAGGCCGCCCTCCAGCCCTGCTCCTTCACGAGCTTCCCTTTGGCGTGGAGGATGTGCTCCCCCACCTGCACCTTCAGCGTCACTTCCTCATACTGGAAGGGGGGCAGCAGCACCGCTAGGAACCGCCGCACCACCAGGTCGTAGATGTTGCGCTCCGGGCCGGACAGCCGCCACAGCTCGGGCTGCTCCTCAGTGGGAATGATGGCGTGGTGGTCAGACACCTTGGCATTGTTCACCAGATACTTGGTCTGGAGGGGCCGGCTCAGCAGGATCTGCTGGGCCAGAGGCTTGTACTCCTCCACCAGCACGCTGCGCAGCCGCTCCGGCAGGGTGGGCACCACGTCGTCGGAGATATAGCGGGAGTCCGTCCGGGGGTAGGTCAGCAGCTTGTGGACCTCATAGAGGTTCTGCATGATGCTGAGGGTCTCCTTGGCGGAATAGGCGTACTTCTTGTTGGCGTCCCGCTGGAGCTCGGTGAGGTCGTAGGCCGCCGGAGGCGGGGTCTGTTTGGCGGTCTTTTTGACCTCGATGAGGGTCCCCGTGCCGCCGGTGAGGGCGGCGGCCACCTGCTGGGCCTGCTCCTGGTCAAAGGTGCGGGCCTGGCCGTTCTGGTCCCGCCAGGTAGCGGTGAAGCCGTCAAAGCCCGCCCGTACCGTCCAGAATTCCCGGGGCTTGAAGGAGCGGATCTCCTCCTCCCGGTCCACGATGAGGGCCAGGGTGGGGGTCTGCACCCGCCCGGCGGAGAGCTGGGCGTTGTGCTTGCAGGTGAGGGCCCGGGTGACGTTGAGGCCCACCACCCAGTCGGCCACGCTGCGGGCCCGGGCGGAGTGGTACAGGTTGTCGTAGTCGGCGGCGGGGCGCAAATGGGCAAAGCCGTCCTGAATGGCCTTGTCGGTCTGGGAGGAGATCCACAGCCGTTTGGCCGGCTTTTTCCACCCCGCCTTCTCCATGATCCACCGGGCCACCAGCTCCCCCTCCCGGCCGGCGTCGGTGGCGATCACCAGCTCGTCCACATCCCCCCGGCGCATGAGGGCCTGGACGGCTCGGAACTGCCGCCCGCTCTGGGGGATGACCACTGTTTTCATCTTGTCGGGCAGCATGGGCAGGGTGAGCATATCCCACTTGGCCCACGCTTTGTCGTAGTCCTCCGGCGGGGCCAGCTCCACCAGATGCCCCAGGGCCCAGGTGACGATGTACCGCTCCCCCTCCAGGCAGCCCTCCCCCGCCTTTTTACACCCCAGCACCCGGGCCAGTTCCCGGCCCACCGAGGGCTTTTCCGCTAAAACCAATGTCTTTGCCATATGCTCGCTCCTTCTCTCAGAGGGTCATGCTCCAGTCCCCCAGCTGGTCCAGAATGGGGATCAGCCGCTTGCAGGGCTCGGTGATGGCGTACTCCACCCGCACCGGCACCTCCAGATACTCCCGCCGGGTCACCAGCCGGTCCTCCTCCAGCTCCCGCAGGGCGTTGGCCAGCACTGTGTTGGATACCCCGTCCAGGGTCTTTTTCAGCTGGTTGTACCGGGTGGGGCCGTTGTTGTACAGGGAGCAGAGGATCTGCATCTTCCACTTCCCCCCGATGAGGCCCAGCGCCCGGTTCAGCGGACAGGCATCCATACAGGGGCAGTTGTCATGGGTAGGCTGCATGGTCAGTTCCTCCTTACCTGGTACGGAAATTCTGCGCTCTTGCACAATGGGCTATCAGGTACTATAATACTACCAGGTACAAAAAAAGAAAAGACTTTTTCTGGGAGGATTTTTTATGCCGCCATACTTACAGGGTCTCGGCATCGGCCTGGCCTACGTGGCCCCCATCGGGATGCAGAATCTGTTCGTGATCAACTCCGCCCTCACCCAGCCCCGGCACCGGGCGCTGCTCATCGCCCTTATCGTCATCTTCTTTGACATCACCCTGGCCCTGGCCTGCTTCTTCGGCGTGGGGGCCCTGATGGACCGGTTCACCTGGCTGAAGATGATTATTCTGCTGGCGGGCGGCGCCGTGGTCATCTGGATCGGCGTGGGACTGCTGAAGGACAAGCCCACCATGGACCACAGCGTGGATGTGAATGTGCCCCTGACCCAGGTGGCGGCCAAGGCCTGCGTGGTCACCTGGTTCAACCCCCAGGCCCTCATCGACGGCACCCTGCTGTTCGGCGGATTCCGGGCGGGCAACCCGGGCAGCGTGAGCACCCAGCTGATTCTGGGCTCCTCCTCCGCCTCCTTCCTGTGGTTTTTGGGCATCACCATTCTCATTTCCTTCTTCTCCGCCCGGTTCAACGACAAGATCCTCCGGGTCATCAACATCATCTGCGGCATCATTATCATTTTCTATGGCGCCAAGCTGCTCCTGCAGTTCTTCCAGATGATCCTTTAAAACAAGCGGGGCCGCTCCCGGTGGGAGCGGCCCCGCTTTCCTTTTTTCTTTACTGAGCGCGCACCAGATGGACCAGCACCTGGGCCATCTTCTCCAGAGCCTCCACCGGAATATACTCGTGGACGCCGTGGAAATTGAGCCCGCCGGTACACAAGTTGGGACAGGGCAGGCCCATGAAGCTGAGCCGGGCTCCGTCGGTGCCGCCCCGGATGGGCACCTCCACCGGGGTGATCCCCACTGCCTCCATGGCCGCCCGGGCCCGGTGGAGCAGATACATGTGGGGCTCGATCTTCTCCCGCATGTTGTAGTAGCTGTCCTTCAGGGTCAGCTCCACCGCACCCTTGCCGTACTTGGCGTTGAGATAGTCGCTGATCCGGCCCAGGCAGGCCTTGCGGGCCTGGAACTTGTCCATATCGTGATCCCGGATGATATAGTGCAGCTCCGCCTGGGTCTCATTGCCCTGCATGTCGTGCAGATGATAGAACCCCTCGTACCCCTCGGTATGAGCGGGGGTCTCCGCCGGAGGCAGCATATTGGCAAACTCCAGAGCGATGAGCAGGGCGTTTTTCATCTTGTTCTTGGCGGAGCCGGGATGGATATTGACCCCGTGGACCAGCACGCTGGCGCTGGCGGCGTTGAAGTTCTCATACTCCAGCTCCCCCAGCTCTCCGCCGTCCACAGTGTAGGCCACCGCCGCGCCGAAGCCGGCCACGTCGAAGTGGTCGGCGCCGCTGCCCACCTCCTCGTCGGGGGTGAAGCACACCGCAATGCGGCCGTGGGGAATCTCCGGGTGGGCGGTCAGATACTCCAGGGCAGTCATGATCTCGGCGATCCCCGCCTTGTCGTCCGCCCCCAGCAGGGTGGTGCCGTCGGTGACAATCAGCTCCTGTCCCACATATCTGGCCAGGCTCTCAAAATCGGCGGCCCCCATGACGATATTCCGCTCCTCATTGAGCACCAGGTCGCCCCCCTCGTAGCGGACCACCCGGGGCTGCACGTTTGCGCCGGAGGCATCGGGCGAGGTGTCCATATGGGCGATGAGCCCCACGCAGGGGACCCCCTCACACCCGGCGGAGGCGGGCAGCCAGGCGTATACATAACCGTATTCATCCATGTGGGCGTTGTACAGGCCCAGCCCGTTCAGCTCCTCCGCCAGGGCGGCTCCCAGCACCTTCTGCTTTTCGGTGGTAGGGGTGGTGTCACTGTGCTCGTCGGACTGGGTATCATAGCGCACGTACGTTAAAAAACGGTCAACGGCGTTCATGGCGATCTTCCTTTCTCTTGACGGATCCATGACCTTGGAATAGACTACAGACAGATCATTTTTTCTTATTTTACCACACATGGAGGCAGATTGCTATGGTTACCACACAGGAATTCACCTTTCCCTCCAGCGACGGGGTCCACAGCGTCTCCGCCGTCTGGTGGCGCCCGGAGGGACGCCCCCGGGGCGTGGTACAGCTGGTCCACGGCATCTCCGAGCATATGGGCCGCTACGACCCCTTCGCCCGGTTCTTGGCAGAGCACGGCTTCGCGGTGGTGGGCCACGACCACCTGGGCCACGGCAAGACCGCCAAGGACCCCTCGGAATACGGCTGGTTCGGGGACCGGAACGGCTGGAAGGACGTGGTAAAGGACGTGCGGGCCCTGCGGCAGCTGGCGGGGGAGGCATACCCCGGCCTGCCCTATTTCCTCATGGGCCACTCCATGGGCTCCTTTGTGGCCCGGGGCTATCTGATCTTCTGGCCGGGCACGGTGGACGGGGCCATTCTGTCCGGCACCGGCCAGGAGCCGCCGCTGACGGTGGCGGCGGGCCGGGTCCTCTCCGGCCTGCTCACCCGGCTGTCCGGCCCCCGGGCCCACAGCAAGCTGCTGGATTCCCTGTCCGTGGGGGCCTACAACAAGCAATTCAAGCCCAACCGCACCGGGGCGGACTGGATCTCCCGGGACCAGGCGGTGGTGGACGCCTACTGCGCCGACCCCCTGTGCCGCTTTCTGCCCACGGTGAGCATGTTCCACGATATGATGGTGGGGCTGCAGCTGCTGGCCAAGCGGGAAAACCTGCAAAAAATGGACCCGGACACCCCGGTGTACTTCTTCGCCGGGGACAAGGACCCGGTGGGGGCCTGCGGTAAGGGGGTCCGGAAGGTGGCGGGCTGGTTCAAAGAGGCGGGTGTCAAGGATGTGACCGTCAAGCTCTATCCAGAAGGCCGCCACGAGATGCTCAACGAGCTCAACCGGGACCAGGTGTTCCAGGACGTGCTGGCCTGGCTGGAGGGGCACATGCCTCCGCAATAACGGCACAGAGGGCCGGAGAGAAACACTCCCCGGCCCTCTGTTTTTCACAGCTGGTTGAAGAAATAGTGAAAGGGGTCCCGGCGCCACCGCCAGCGGCGGCTGCCGGGGTCGGCCCGCACTTCCACATTGGCCCCCGGCGGCAGACGGAGGAGCAGCTCCAGACATCCACCGCCGCCCCGCAGGGCCAGCACATACTCCCCCGGCGGCAGGCAGGCAAACCAGGCCCGCCGGCAGCAGGGCAGCTGACGGCTCCACCAGGCGCACCCTGTCCGGGGCCGCAGGCAGGCCTCCGCCGGGCCGGGAGCGCACAGGCTCACCCCCACCCCGCACAGCAGGTAGGGGGGCAGGGGGCACAGCCCCCCTGCCGCTCCTCGCCCGGTCCCAGACAGAAGGGCTCCCCCACCTGGAGCCAGCTTACTGCTCCAGCTTTGCCTTGACCAGATACTGGCCGGCCACTACGCCGCCGAACAGGTACATCCCCTGGGTGTTGGTCTTGGTGACGGCCACCAGGGTCTCGGTACGGGTTTCCCCCGTGCCGGTCACCTGGTACAGGCCCACAAAGCAGTCGGCCACCGCCATACCCATCTGATCCTGCACCACACCGCTGACGGTGCCGTTGTAGGTGCGCACATCCTGAGTCATGGCCACTCTCAGGTTGACGATGGAGCCCCCCGCCACGGTGGCCAGAACCGGCCCGGCGGTGAGATAGCCGTCGGCGGAAACCGTCATGGTATACACCCCGTCGGCCACATCGTAGAATACAAACTCGCCGTCAGCCACGGTATAGGTGGTGGCCACCACCGCCTTCAGCGCGTTGGTGAGGGTAACCTTGGCCCCCGCCAGGGGCACGCCGGTACCGGTGACGGTGACCATGCCGGCAATGGCGCCCAGAGCCAGGGTGGCCTCGGCGGTACAGATCAGGTTTACCTGGGTGGTGCCGCCGGTATTGACGGCCACACCCACCGAGGCGCTGAGGAGATAGCCCTCGGCCACGGCAGAAATGGTATAGCTGCCGGGAATCACGTCGTTCAGGGTATACTGGCCGGCGGCGTCGGTCAGGGTGTGCTGGAAGGGCGTGCCCGTGCTGTCAAACAGCTTGACGGTGGCGTTGGGAATGGGATCGGTGCCGTCGGTCACCACACCGGTAATGGTGGCGGACGGAGGCGGGGCGGGGGTCAGGTTCAGGTTGACCTCCGCCTCCTGGATCCCCTGCAGGGAAAAGCTGTCGCTATACTCCAGACCGTACAGGTCCTGCTTGATATCAGCCATAGAACAAGAAACCTCCGAATTGTCTCTTCTGCATACGGGCGCTCCGGCGGCGGTCCCTTTCGGGACCGCCGCCAGGCTTCAGTTGTCTGTGGGCGGCTGACCCCCTTGGGAGGGCAGGCCGATGAGAAAGCCCACGCAGCCCGACACAAAATCCCGGAACTGGGCCACCGTGGCGGTGGCCGAGTCAGACCTGACGACTGCCAGATCCTCCGGGGGCCGGTTGCGCAGAAGCAGCAGGGTCAGCAGGCAGAACAGCCCCACAGCGGCGGCGGCCGCCGTCAGAAAGCCGCTGCCCTCCCCCTGCCGGTGGTCCGGCCGCCCTCTGGCGCTGAGAAAATAGCCAAAAATGGCCGCCGAGGCGGTGCGGACAATCACGTCAATCTCCCTGGCTCCGGCCAGATTTTCCCCGCCGAAAAACAGGCTGTAAGCGGATTGCCCCAGCAGCACCGCCATAAACAGCACCAGATAGCGGTCGGTGGCCGGGATCCGGCCCAAGGTCTCTCTCAGCCGCCGCCAAACGGCGCGCAGCCCATGCATTGCAGACGCCTTCTCTCTGTGCGGCGGGGCTCCCGCCCCGCTCCACACGGCCCATACTATGCCGGGCCCGCGCTCCAGGTTCCCCGTTCCTTAAAAGAGCAGCCGTACCGCCCAGGCCGCCGCCAGAAAGCCCGCCAGGTCGGCGCACAGAGCAGCGGGGACGGCATAGCGGGTTTTCACGATTCCCGCCGCCCCGAAGTAGACGGCGATGGTATAGAAGGTGGTCTCGGTGGAGCCCAGCATCACCGCCGCGGTGCGGCCGATGAGGGAGTCCGGGCCGTAGGCGGCAATCAGCTCCGCCCCCACCCCCAGGGCGGCCGAGCCGCTGACCGGCCGCACCAGCATCAGACCCACCGTCTCCGGCGGGATGCCCACCACTTCCAGCAGAGGGGCCAGCACCCCAGCGGCCAGCTCCAGGGCCCCGGAGGCCCGGAGCATATACACCGCCGGCAGCAGGATCACCAGGGCGGGCACGATGCGCAGCAGCACCCCCAGCCCCTCCCTGGCTCCGGCCAGCAGGCCGTCGTACACGTCCACCCCTCTGGCCATGCCGTACAGGGCCACCCCCGCCAGCAGCAGGGGCACCACCATGTTGATCGCCAGCCCCATTCCCTACCTCCTCCACACTTTGCCCAGCAGCCAGGCCGCCGTGATCCCCACGCTCACCGACAGGGCGGAGGCCAGCCACACCGCCGGCAGGATGTCGAAGGGGGTGGCGCACCCCGCCGCCGCCCGCACCCCCGCCACGGTGGTGGGGATGAGCTGAATGGAGGCGGTGTTGCACACCACCAGCATGCAAAGCCCGTCGGAGGCCACCCCTGGAGAGCGGCGGCTCATCAGCCGGGCGGCCTCCATACCCAGCGGGGTGGCGGCGTTGCCCAGCCCCAGCAGGTTGGCGGACACGTTGGCGGAGATGTGGTCCATCACCGCCTTGTCCCGGGCAAATTCCGGGTAGAGCCGCCTGAGCAGGGGCCGCAGCAGCCTGGACAGCCCCTCCGACAGGCCGGAGCGGCGCATCACCTCCATCACCCCCATCCACAGGCAGAGTACCCCCGCCATGGACAGGCACAGCTCCACCGCCGCCCCCGCCCCCTCTACGGCCGCAGCCGCCACCTGGGGCCCGTTGCCCAGAGCCAGTCCACACAGGATGGACATCACCACCATCCCCGTCCAGATCACCGCCATCGCCATGGCCTTCCCCTCCTTTTCACCTCCCATCTATACGGGCTGTCCCCCTAAAACATGCCAGAATTTCCACACTCATGAGTTCACATAAAGTTTTGTTAACATTCCAGTTTTTTGATTGACAATTGAATACGATATGTTATAATGATGTCAGTTTCTTGCTAATGAAGGGAAATTATGGGAATCCATAGGGAAAGGAAGTATCTAACGTATGAAATCGACCGGCATTGTGCGCAAGGTGGACGAGCTGGGGCGGATTGTCCTGCCCATCGAACTGCGCCGTACCCTGGACATTGCGGAAAAGGACTCTCTGGAGATCTATGTGGACGGGTCCTCCATTGTGCTGAAAAAGTACCAGCCCGCCTGCATTTTCTGTGATGACGCCAAGGATGTCATCAACTTCAAGGGGAAGAACGTGTGCCCCAATTGCATCCGGGAACTGCAGTTAAAATAAGGTAACTTTTCAGGAAAAAACCCCTTGCCTTTTTGAAAAAGGCAAGGGGTTTTGTATGCTTTTATTCACTTTTTCAGTGAATATCTCCCGGATTATTCACTTTTCGTTATATTACGTTTCGTAATAATTTGTTCATAAATACGTACATTCTAGCCCTTCCCAACTGCCAGGTCGTAGAGCTGATTTTTGGGCAATCCGGTCTCCTTGGCGGCCAGCTTTACCGCATCCCGGAGGGAGCGGCCCTCCGCCCGCAGCCGGTCTACCAGGGCCAGGCCATCCTCCAGAGTAATGGCCTCCTCCACGCTCTCAGGGGCCCCCTCCACCACCAGCACGAACTCCCCACGGGGGGGATTTTCAGCGTACCACCGGACGGCCTCCCCCAGGGTGGTGCGGCGCACCTCCTCGTGGAGCTTGGTCAGCTCCCGGCACAGGGAGATCCGCCGGTCGGGACCAAAGGCCGCCGTCAGATCATCCAGGGTGGCGGTCAGCTTGTGGGGGGCCTCGTAGAAGATCATGGTCCGCCGCTCCCCAACCAGCTCCTCCAGGTGGGCCCGGCGGTTCTTCTTGTTCATGGCCAGAAATCCCTCGAAGGTAAACCGGCCGGTTGGCAGGCCGGAGGCCGCCAGGGCGGTGACCAGGGCGCAAGGACCGGGGATGGACACCACCTCCACCCCGTTCCGGGCGCACAGGGCCACCAGCTCCTCCCCCGGATCCGAGATGGCGGGAGTGCCCGCGTCGGTGACCAGGGCGCAGCTCTCCCCCGCCAGCAGACGGTCCAGCACCGCCTGGCCCCCCGCCTCGGTGTTGTGGCGGTAGTAGGAGATCAGAGGCTTTTTCAGCCCCAGGTGGTTGAGCAGCTTCAGGGTCACCCGGGTGTCCTCGGCGGCAATGAAGTCCACCTCCGCCAGCGTGTCCGCCATCCGCGCGGAAATGTCCCCCAGGTTGCCGATAGGGGTGGGCACTAAATATAAGATTCCGGCCATGTCAATTCCTCCGGTTCATCAAGTGTACGGGCAGCACCGTCAGCCCCGGCCTGCCCTGCCGCACCCCCTCCACCAGGGCGACGGAAGGGGGTTTATCCGGCCCGTGCTGCACCAGCTGGAGCCGCTTGGGCTCCATGCCGTGGGCGGTGAGGCATGCGAACAGCTCTGCCAGCCGCTCCGGCCGGCAGGTGAGCGCAAACCGGCCGCCATTTTTCAGCAGCCGCCCGGCGGCGGCGCACCAGGGCTCCAGGCCCTCCGCCCCCATCCGGGCCGGGCCGCCGGAGGCTCCCCGCCCCGCCTGAAAGTAGGGCGGGTTGCAGATCACCAGGGAGGCCGCCCCGGCAGGGAGGGCCAGCGCCCCGATATCCCCGGTGAGGATCTCCCCCGCCAGGCCGTTTTCCCGCAGATTCTCCCGAGCCAAAGCGCTGTCGTCGGGGGAGCGCTCCACCCCGGTGAGGGTAAGGTCCTGCTCCCGTCCGGCCAGCAGCAGGAGCAGCGCCCCCGCCCCGCAGCCCAGATCCCACACCTTCTCCCCCCGCCGCAGGGTGGCGAAGGCGGCCAGCAGCAGGCTGTCCTGCCCCAGGGGAAAGCAGGCGTCCGACTGGCGGTAGGTGTAGGGGCCCAACCGCTCCGGGGCTCTCACCCCATTTCCTCCAGCAGGCGGCGGGTGATCCGGCCAGTGAGGCCCCAGATGGGATGGTCCGGCCAGTCGTAAATGGGTACCGTTACCTTGCCTCCCCGCCAGCGGTAGCCCCTGGGAAAGCCCACCCGCTCATAGGGGAAATCCTCCCCCACCTGGGGCACCAGGTCGTAGCCGTACACCGTCGGTGGGTGGGCCAGCAGCCAGTCCACCGGCACGGTAAAGACCTCCTTTACCTCCGCCGGACTGGGGCACACCGCCGCCGCAGGGTCCACCACCCCCAGAAAGGGGTACATGACAAAGCCACCCTGGTGGGTAAGCAGATCCAGCGGAGCAATGAGCTCCACCGCCGACTGGGGGATGCCCAGCTCCTCCCAGGTCTCCCGGAGGGCGCAGGTTTCGGGGCTCTCTCCCGCCTCCACCCTGCCGCCGGGAAAGCACACCTCCCCCGGCTGGCGGCCCAGGGTGTCGGCCCGCACCTCGTACAGCAGACACAGCCCCTCCGGCCGCTCCACCAGGGGTACCAGCACCCCATAGCGGGCCTTCATATCCTGGATCCCGGGCACATGGCCCGTCCAACGACTGCGAAATTCTTCAAGGCTCGCCATGTCCGCCCTCCCGGCCCAGCAGGTAGTCGGTGGTTACATGAAAATAGTCTGCCAGAGCCATCAGCGTCAGCGAGGGAACGTTGATATACCCGTACTCCATCCGCTGATAGTGCCGGTCGGTGCAATTCAAAAAATGAGCCATATCCACCTGTCGAAGCTGCTCCCTCTCCCGCAGCTCTTTCAGCCGTTTTCCAAACGGCTCCATGATTTTTTCCATAGTTGCAATGCCCCCTTGACATGACATTTTATGTGGTGTATAATAAACACGACATAGGAGGTGGTGTTATTATGACCGACTTTATGGAATTCCTCTATCAACACTACATCCGGCCCTATGTGGAGGCTCAGCCCAAAGACGACGGGGATACCTTCCGGGCCTCGCTCTGCGAAAACAACCAGACTGCCGAAACCCGCAAGGACGTGGAGGCGGTGGTGGCCTTTGCCGCCACCCACGCCTTTTTGCTGGGTCTGCGCACCGGATCAGGACTGGCACAGTCTGGCCAGTAAGGCAGCGTGCCTCCGGCGGACCCCTTTCCACCGGCGGAAAGGGGTGAAAGGACGGCAGGGGGAGGGATTTCGATTTCCCTCCCCCTGCACCCCCTCCTTAAAACGACCAATCAGGGGGGCCTGCGGGCCCCCCTATTGGATGTACCCCCCGGGGAGGGCACTTGCGCCACCTGGCCAGTGCGGCGGGGCCGTTACGGAGTAAGGCCTCGCCGCCGGAAAGCAAGCAGGAGAGCAGCCTGGGGGAGATTCCAAAGATGGGGGAACCGCAGTTCCCCCTCTTTGGTCGTTTCAAGGGGTGGGGTGTCGGGGCGGGGGAAATCGAAATCCCCCGCCCTGACCCTTTCTTTCCCGCCGCTTTCTTTGGAAAGAAAGCGGTGCCGCCGGAGGCTACGACTCCGGCCGGACGAAATGGGCCAACGGATCAGGCCGGGACCAGAGGACCACCTTCCCGGCCTGTCTGCTCTGTTTCACGTCGATGAGCCGCTGGTTGGAGCTCCCACGGAACAGGGCCTCATAGGACCTTTCCGCCAGCAGGAAGGGCCCGTCCACCAGCACGTCGGTGAGCGCCAGCAGCTCCAGGGCGCCGGGCAGGTCTCCTTCCAGCAATCTCTCATAAGTATACCCCGTATACACCCACACGTTCAAGCCTTTTTCCCGGGCAATCCGGGCCAGGGCGGCACACTCCGCCCCCTGGCAGAAGGGCTCCCCGCCAGAGAGGGTGAGGCCGTCGGTGAGGGGATTTTTCCCCAGCTGTTCCGCCAGCTCAGCCACGCTCACCTCCCGGCCCCCCGCCGGATCATGGGTGTCCGGGTTGTGGCAGCCGGGGCAGTTGTGGGGACAGCCCTGGGTAAAGACGGTAAACCGCAGGCCGGGGCCGTCCACAATGGAGTCGGACACAGTATTGGCAATGCGCATCTTGAAAACCTGCCTTTTGAAAAAACGGGCTGCCTCGGCAGCCCGTTTTGTTTATTGGTCGTCCACCACCTGGAAGATGTAGAACTTCAGATAGAGGGACTGGTCGGCCCCCCACAGCACCGGATGGTCGGGGGACTGGGTGCGGTACTCCACCTGCCGCAGACGGCGCTTGGCGTCCCGGGCGGCCTCCCCGATGGTTTTGGTAAACAGCTCCGGGGTCATGAAGTGGGAGCAGGAACAGGTAGCCAGATAGCCGCCGTTTTTCACTAAGCGGATACCCCGCAGATTGATCTCCCGGTAGCCGGTGACCGCCTTTTTCACCGAGGCCCGGGATTTGGTAAAGGCGGGCGGGTCCAGGATCACCAGGTCGAACTGCTCCCCCCGCTTCTCCAGCTCAGGCAGCAGCTCGAACACGTCGTGGCACTCGAAGCGCACCCGGTCGCTCATGCCGTTCAATTCCGCGTTGCGGGTGGCCTGGTCCACCCCCAGCTGGGAGGCGTCCACCCCCAGCACCTCCTTCGCCCCGCCCTTGGCGGCGTTGAGGGCAAAGGCCCCGGTGTGGGTGAAGCAGTCCAGCACCTTCCCGCCTTTCGCCAGGGGCTGGATGGCCAGCCGGTTGTACTTCTGATCTAGGAAGAAGCCGGTCTTTTGCCCCTCGGCCACGTCCACCAGATAGCGCACCCCGTTTTCCACAATCTCCACCACCGGGTCAAAGGGGTCGGACAGAAAGCCCTTTACCCGCTCCATACCCTCCTTGAGGCGCACCTTGGCGTCGCTGCGCTCGTAGATGCCACGGATGGAAACGCCATCCTCCTCCAGAATATCCACCAGCAGCCTCAAAATGGTGGATTTCAGCCTGTCGATGCCCAGAGCCAGAGACTCCACCACCAGCACGTCGGCAAACTTGTCCACCACCAGGCCGGGAAGGAAGTCGGCCTCTCCGAAGATGATGCGGCAGGAGGAGGTGTCCACGGTGTCCTTCCGGTACTGCCACGCAGCCCGGACACGGCCTTTCAGAAAGGCCTCGTCAATGACGGTGCCCGCCTTCCGGGACAAAACCCGCACGGCGATGGTAGAGGCCCGGTTGAGGAAGCCCACCCCCAGGGGGTAGCCGTTGTAATCCTCAATGGCCACCACGTCCCCGTCGGTGGGGTCGCCCAGGATTTCACTGATTTCGTTGTCGTAGATCCAGGGGCCGCCGGCCTTGAAGGACCGGCCCTCTCCCCGCTTCAGACGGATGATTGATTCTGTCATGCGCTCCATCCCCTTATACACCGTGCTTGACCCGGTCATGCTCCTCCGCCCGCTTGGCGTTGTTGAACCGGTCCAGGGTCCCCACCAAGTAGCCGGTGATCCGCCGGATGCGCTCAAAGGGCACCCCGTCGGCTTCGGTGCGGCCGCAGCCGGGGCACTGGTCCCCGATGATGCCGGAGAAACCGCACACCGGGTCCCGGTCCACCGGATGGTTCACGCTGCCGTAGCCGATGCCGCTCTCCTTCATGCAGCGGATCACCTTCTCAAAGGCCTCCAGATTGTCGGTGGGGTCGCCGTCCATCTCGATATAGCTGATGTGTCCGGCGTTGGTGAGGGCGTGATAGGGGGCCTCAATTTTGATCTTGTCATAGGCGGAGATGGGGTAGTACACCGGCACATGGAAAGAGTTGGTATAATATTCCCGGTCGGTGATCCCCTCCATCACCCCATAGCGGGCCTTGTCCAGCTTGACGAACCGGCCGGACAGCCCCTCGGCGGGAGTGGCCAGCAACGAGAAGTTGAGGCCCCGCTTTTCGCTCTCGGCGTCCATGCGGGAGCGCATGTGGGAGATGATCTCCAGGCCCAGCACCCTGGCCTTCTCGCTCTCTCCATGGTGGACCCCGATGAGGGCTTTCAGGGTCTCGGCCAGGCCGATGAAGCCCACCGACAGGGTGCCGTGCTTGAGCACCTCCCGCACCTCGTCCTCCCAGTCCAGCTTGTCGCTGTCCAGCCACACCCCCTGGCCCATGAGGAAGGGGTAGTTGTAAACGTGCTTGCGGCACTGGATCTCAAACCGCTCCAGCAGCTGATCCACGCACAGGTCCATCATCCGGTCCAGGGACTCGAAGAAGGCGTCCACGTCTCCCCGGGCCTTGATGGCCAGCCGGGGCAGGTTGATGGTGGTAAAGCTCAGGTTGCCCCGGCCGTTGCAGACCTCCCGGCTGGGGTCGTACACGTTGCCGATGACCCGGGTGCGGCAGCCCATATAGGCGATCTCGGTCTCCGGGTGGCCGGGCTTATAGTACTGCAGGTTGAAGGGGGCGTCGATAAAGGAGAAGTTGGGGAACAGCCGCTTTGCGGAGCACCGCATGGCCAGCTGGAACAGATCGTAGTTGGGCTCCCCGGGGTTGTAGTTGACCCCCTCCTTCACCCGGAAAATCTGGATGGGGAAAATGGGGGTCTCCCCGCCCCCCAGGCCGGCCTCGGTGGCCAGCATCACATTTTTCATCACCATGCGGCCCTCAGGGGAGGTGTCCATGCCGTAGTTGATGGAGGAGAAGGGAGTCTGGGCGCCGGCGCGGGAATGCATGGTATTCAGGTTGTGGATCAGGGCCTCCATGGCCTGATAGGTGGCCCGGTCGGTCTCCTTCACCGCCCGCTTGTGGGCGAACTGCTGGGCCTTCGTCACGTCCCCGAAGGAGGCCTCCAGTGCCTCCCGCTCGGCGGCGGCGTAGGCGTCCCAGTCCTCCAGCGTAGGCACCAGGCCGGTGCGCTCCTGGATACCCGCCATGACCCCTTTCAGCTCGCTTTCCGGGTCCTCCCGGTCCTCCAGCAGGGTGAGGGCCCGGGCCAGGTTCTGCCGGTACAGGCGGGCAAAGGTCTTGCGCACCCCGTCGGCCATACCGTAGTCGAAGTTCACCACGCTCTGGCCGCCGTGCTGGTCGTTCTGGTTGGACTGGATGGCGATGCAGCACAGGGCGGCGTAGGAGGAGATGTCGTTGGGCTCCCGCAGGGTGCCGTGACCGGTGGAAAAGCCCCCCTCAAACAGCTTCTTGATGTCGATTTGGCAGCAGGTGGTGGTGAGGGTGAGGAAGTCCAGGTCGTGGATGTGGATATCCCCCTCCCGGTGGGAGCGGGCATGGTCGGGATTGAGCACGAACATGTCGTAAAACTGCTTGGCCCCCTCAGAGCCGAACTTCAGCATGGAGCCCATGGCGGTGTCCCCGTCGATGTTGGCGTTCTCCCGCTTCAGGTCGGACTCCTTGGCCGCGGAAAAAGTGATATCCTCATAGGTCTTCATCAGGCGGGTGTTCATCTCCCGGGCCCGGCTGCGCTCCTCCCGGTAGAGGATGTAGGCCTTGGCGGTCTGCACATACCCGTTGTCCATCAGCACCCGCTCCACCAGGTCCTGGATGTGCTCCACGTCGGGCTGGCCCTCCCCCTCCACCTCCAGGATGGAGAGCACCTCGTCGGCCAGGCGGCGGGCTACCTCCTCCTTGTCCGGCTTGTAGGTGGCCCGGAAGGCCTTGTTGATGGCCTGGGCAATTTTTTCCTCGTTAAACTCCGCCAAACGGCCGTCCCGCTTCCTGATCTTGCTGAGTGTCATCGCTTTTCCGTTCCTTTCCACGCCATTTATTCCACACAACATCTTGTGTTACCGTTTCTTTGCGTCCCACTCATGATACCGTATCTTGATATCCCCGTCAAGGCGCAAAACAAAAAGCGCGCCCCAAAAAGGGGGCGTGCTTTTTGGCGGTTTCGCTGATTTTGTCCATTCGACACTTCTCCTCTTGACGGAGGGTTACAGCAGGATCAGCCCGTACTTGTCGGCCATATTTCGCAGAAAATCCTCCTCCAGATCCCCCGTACCGTCCCAGAAGGCCCGGCCCTGGTAGATCCGCAGAGCCTTTTCCAGCAGCTCCGGCACGTCGGAGAAGAGACACAGGGCGTCCTTCACCGCGTACTGGTTCTCAGCAAAAATATCCAGGTCGTCCTCCTCCAGAATGGCGATCTTCAGCGCCCCCTGGGGAGAGACCTCCTCGGCCATTAGAATGTCCTCCAGCAAGTCGGGGGTACACTCGATGGTCTCCCCCACGTCCACGTCGGGGGTGATGAACCGGGCCTCCTTCTCGCTGGCGCAGGGGATCACGTCTGGGTCGTGCTCCACCGGGGGAAAGGCGGAAAAGCCAATCCCCTCCACCGCCGCTTTCACCGCCGCCAGGTGGTCCGGTCCGGCGCCGCAGCAGCCGCCGAAGATCCGGGCCCCGGCCCTGGCGTAGGCGGGCGCCTGGGCGGCCAGCTCCGCCGGGGTACAGTAGGCGCCGGGCAGGCCGGCGTTGGGCTTGGCAATGAGCGGAATGGCGGCATAGGGGGTGAGCCGCTCCAGCTGCTGGGCCGTCACCGCCGGGTCGGTGCAGTTGAGGCCGAAGGCGGCCGCTCCCATGCCCTGCATGACGATCATGGCGGCCAGCACGTCGGTGCCCGTGGGCGTGCGCCCCTCCTCGTCACAGGTAAAGGACACCCACACCGGCCTGTCCGATACGCTCCGGCAGGCCAGCACCGCCGCCCGGGCCTCCGCCATGGTGGTCATGGTCTCCACCACGAACAGGTCCACCCCAGCCGCCGCCAGGGCGGCGGCCTGCTCGGTGTACACCGCCACCAGCTCCTCAAAACCGCTCTCTCCAAAAGGAGGGAGGGACAGACCCATGGGTGCCAGATCTCCCGCCACCAGACACTTCCCCTCCGCCGCCTGCCGGGTAAGCTCCACCAGCCGGCGGTTGTAGTCCGCCACCTGATGGAAGGCCCCGCAGCGGCTCAGGCCCACCCGGTTTGCCCCGAAGGTGGGAGCCAGCAGCACCTGGCTGCCCGAGCGGACATAGGCCCGCTGCACCTCCAGCAGCACCTCCGGGTGGTCCAGCACCCACTGCTCGGTGGAGACCCCTTGGGGCATGCCCCGGGCCATCAGCTCTGTGCCCGTGGCCCCATCCATGACCACAGGTAAGGGAATGGTGTCCATAATCCGTCTGTTCCTCCTATTAAAAAATCCCAGGTAACATAAACAAGTGGTATTCATAAAAATAGCCACACCCCAAGGGGTGTGGCTATTTTTATGGTACGCCCGAAGGGACTCGAACCCCCAGCCTTCAGAACCGGAATCTGACGCTCTATCCAATTGCGCTACGGGCGCGCAGGGCACGTTTTCTTTCACGTGCCTGATTATTATAGCAACCTTTTCCCGGTTTGTAAAGAGTTTTTTTCATTTTCTTCAAACCCTATTCCAGCTCCCCGGGCAGGAAGGCCTGATAGGGCAGCACGCTGGCCAGCTCCACCAGCAGATCGGAGAAGCCCCCGGCCGGATCCCAGCCCATAGACGGGGTGCGCAGTTCCGCCTGTCCCGGGGTACGGATGGGCAGGGAGACCACCGCCCGGCAGCCCCGGTCCTCCCGCTGCTCAAACACAAGGACGCCGCCGTGGGCCTCCGCCGCCCGGCGGGCCACACGCAGGCCCAGCCCCAGCCCCGACGGCCGGTCCAGAAGGCCGGCGGGCTCGCTGTCCGGCGGCGGCAGTCCGGGCCCGTCGTCCCACACGGTGAGCACCGCCCGGTCCTGGCGCACCGCCAGCCGCAGGCCCGTCCGTCCGCCTTCCCCCGCCGCCTTCAGGGCGTTGGAAATCAGCTCCAGCAGCATGCGCCGCAGCAGCCGGCTGTCCCCCCGGGTGAGCAGGCTGCCCTTCTCCTCCTCATAAGAAAAGGATACCCCCACCAGCTCCGCCAGCGGAGTCACCTGGGCGGCCAGCTCCCGGCACAGCCCCGCCAGGTCCAGACTGCCCTGCAAGCGGTCCGGCCGGTCCCCTTCCTCCAGCTGCAGGAATTCCACATTGCCCAGCATCCGCATGATCCGGTACAGGCTCTGGTTCAGGATGGCCAGATAGGGGTCGTACTTCTCGCCCCCCTTTTCCCGCACCACAGGGCTGAGCAGCTGAATGGACGCCGACAAATTGTTCATCTGCTCCCGCAGCTGCTCCAGCAGCAGCGGGCCCAGGTCGCCCCGCTCCTCCAAAGCCGTCCCCTCCTTCCGCCGGTGTGCCTTCAGTTTGTCCCGGCGGGCGGCTCCTCTCCCGCCGGAAAATTGGTAAGTTAAAGTAAGTATATCAAACCCACCCTCCCCCCGCAAGAAAAAATGTCGAGTCATGTCGAAACTGCCACGTTTACCGATAATCCACCCGTAATTTTATACAGTTTCCCCACTAAGTTTTTCGTTTTTTCTCTTTTCATTCCGGAAAGATTAGTCTATAATGGAGACGCGCAAGGAAAGGACAAGTTAAGACGCTATTTAGAACAAAGGAGAGATTCATTATGAGCATTAAAGTTGGCATTAACGGCTTCGGCCGTATCGGTCGTCTGGTGTTCCGCGCTGGCATCAATCGGTCCGACATCGAGTTCGTGGGTATCAACGATCCCTTCATGACCCCCGACTACATGGCCTACATGCTCCGTTATGATACCATGCACGGCCAGTTCGACGGTACCATCGAGTACACCGACGACGCCATTATCGTCAACGGCAAGACCGTGAAGTTCTTTGCCTGCATGGACCCCAAGGACATCCCCTGGGGCGAGGTGGGCGCTGAGTACGTGGTGGAGTCCACCGGCGTGTTCCTGACCCAGGAGAAGGCCCAGGCTCACATCGACGCCGGCGCCAAGAAGGTTGTCATGTCCGCCCCTTCCAAGGACTCCACTCCCATGTTCGTCATGGGCGTGAACCACAACACCTACACCGCCGACATGAAGTTCGTGTCCAACGCCTCCTGCACCACCAACTGCCTGGCTCCCATCGCCAAGGTGCTGCACGACAACTGGGGCATCACCGATGGTCTGATGACTACCGTTCACTCCACCACCGCCACCCAGAAGACCGTTGACGGCCCCTCCAAGAAGGATTGGCGCGGCGGCCGTGCCGCTGCCGGCAACATCATCCCCTCCTCCACCGGCGCCGCCAAGGCCGTGGGCAAGGTCATCCCCGAGCTCAACGGCAAGCTGACCGGTATGTCCATGCGTGTTCCCACCCTGGACGTGTCCGTGGTTGACCTGACCGTGAACCTGGCCAAGCCCGCCAAGTACGACGAGATCTGCGCCGCCATGAAGAAGGCCTCCGAGGGTGAGCTGAAGGGCATCCTGGGCTACACCGAGGACGCTGTGGTTTCCTCCGACTTCCTGGGCGACGCCCGCACCTCCATCTTCGACGCCGGCGCCGGTATCGCTCTGACCGACACCTTCGTGAAGGTTGTCTCCTGGTACGACAACGAGTGGGGTTACTCCAACAAGGTGCTGGACCTCATCGCTCATATGTATTCCGTGGATCACAAGTAAGTGACAGTCCCACAACCCCAAAAACACCCTGCGCCCGGTCCTTTTGGACCGGGCGCCTTTTTGTCTCCTCACTCCAGACCACCGGCTCAACGTTTTAGCGTGTAAAATTTTTGGCTTTATATGCAGTTTTCCCGGTTAAATGGGCAGGCGTTTCTTTGCTGCCGCTGGATCCACCTCATTAAAAATCAATTTTTATGCGCTTTATTGTATTTTCATTCCACTCAGACTGTGCTATAATAACCCTATTGTCCCGGTATCCACGGCCAGGACAGGAGAGTTGAAGTAAAAAGGAGTGTGTTTTCATGACCACCGCACAAATCCTGATCCTGCTGGCCATCGTGGTCTACCTGCTGTTCATGCTGTGGATCGGCTGGATCTGTGCCAAGAAAAACGAGTCCGTTGACGACTTCTATCTGGGGGGGCGGAAGCTGGGTCCCTTTGTCACCGCCATGAGCGCCGAGGCCAGCGATATGTCCTCCTGGCTGCTGATGGGGCTGCCCGGCGTGGCCTACCTCACCGGCCTGGCGGAGGCCAGCTGGACCGCCATCGGACTGGTTGTCGGTACTTACCTGAACTGGCTCATCGTAGCCAAGCGCATCCGCCGCTACTCTCACCGGCTGGACGCCATCACCGTGCCCCAGTTTTTCTCCAAGCGCTGGGGGGATGACCGGTGCCTGCTGTCCGCCATTTCCGCCCTGGTCATCATCATCTTTTTCATCCCCTACACCGCCTCCGGTTTCTCCGCCTGCGGCAAGCTGTTTTCCACCCTGTTCGGCATGGACTATGTCACCGCTATGCTCATTTCCGCCGCCGTCATCGTCATCTACACCGTCATGGGCGGCTTCCTGGCCGCCTCCTTCACCGACCTGATCCAGTCCATCATTATGACGGTGGCCCTGATCATGGTGCTGGGCTTCGGGGTAACCCAGGCCGGCGGCGTGGGGGCGGTGATGGAAAACGCCCGCTCCATGGCGGGATACCTGTCCCTGGACCGCATCTACGACCCCGCCACCGGCGGCTCCAACCCCTATAGCCTGCTCACCATCTGCTCCCTGCTGGCCTGGGGCCTGGGCTACTTCGGCATGCCCCACATCCTGGTGCGCTTTATGGCCATTGAGGAGGAGGCTAAGCTGAAGCTCTCCCGCCGGGTGGCCTCCTCCTGGGTGGTCATCTCCATGGGCGTGGCCATCGTCATCGGCCTGGTGGGCAACGCCATGACCAGCGCCGGCGCTCTGGAGCAGCTGGCCGACTCCGAGACCATTATTGTGCGCATTGCCAGCCTCATCAGCCAGTTCGGCGCTCTGCCCGCTCTGCTGGCCGGCGTGATCCTGGCGGGCATCCTGGCGGCCACCATGTCCACCGCCGACAGCCAGCTACTGGCCGCCTCCTCCTCCATTTCCCAGGACCTGGGCAATGATTTTCTCAAGCGCAACTTCAGCGGCAAGCGGGGTATGGTGGTGGCCCGGTCCGTGATGATCGCCATTGCCCTCATCGCCGCCTTTTTGGCCCGTGACCCCAACAGCTCTGTGTTTCGGGTGGTCTCCTTTGCCTGGGCCGGCTTTGGCGCTGCCTTCGGCCCCACCATGCTGATGGCCCTGTTCTGGAAGCGCTCCAACAAGTGGGGCGCGCTGGCTGGTATGATTACCGGCGGCGTCATGGTTTTTGTGTGGAAATTCCTCATCGCCCCCATGGGCGGCGCCTGGGCCATTTACGAGCTGCTGCCCGCCTTCCTCTGCGCGCTGGTCGCCATTGTGGTGGTCTCCCTGCTCACCCCTGCCCCCGAACGGCAGATTGTAGAGGTCTTTGAAGAAGTAAAACGATAACAACAAGGGCCCCCGGAACGATGTTCCGGGGGCCCAAAATATTCGCTTTGTTCGGGATTAGTACATACCGCCCATGTCGGGAGCAGCGGAGCGGGAGGAGCGGGCTCCTTCTTGTCGGCCCTCCCCAAGAAATCAGAGATTTCTTGGGGACCCCTATAATTTGATCTGCTCGGGCGGAGTGAATCCGCCCGGCATCAAGGTTTTGCCTCCGGCAAAACGCTTGTGACTGGTGGCCGACAAGAAGGGCCCCCGGAACGCTGTTCCGGGGGCCCAAAATTTGCGCTTTGTTTAGGATTAGTACATACCACCCATGTCGGGAGCAGCGGGAGCGGGAGGAGTGGGCTCCTTCTTGTCGGCCACCAGAGACTCGGTGGTCAGCAGGACGGAGGCGATGGAGGCGGCGTTCTCCAGAGCGGAGCGGGTCACCTTGGTGGGATCCACGATACCGGCGGAAATCATGTCCACATAGGTCTCGTTGTAGGCGTCGAAGCCATAGCCCACCTTGTCGGCCTTCTTCACGTTCTCCAGCACCACGGAGCCGTCGATGCCGGCGTTGGTGGCGATCTGGCGCATGGGCTCGGTCAGAGCCTTGGCAATGATGCGCACGCCGGTCTTCTCGTCGCCCTCGGCGCTCTCCAGCAGCTTCTCCACGGCGGGCACGGCGTTCACATAGGCGGTACCGCCGCCGGCCACGATGCCTTCCTCAACGGCGGCGCGGGTGGCGTTCAGGGCGTCCTCGATGCGGAGCTTCTTCTCCTTCATCTCTACCTCAGTGGCGGCGCCCACGCGGATGATGGCCACACCGCCGGCCATCTTGGCCAGCCGCTCCTGCAGCTTCTCCCGGTCGTAGTCGGAGGTGGTGGTCTCGATCTGGCTGCGGATCTGGTTGGTGCGGTTCTTGATGGCCTCAGAGCTGCCGGCGCCATCCACGATGATGGTGTTCTCCTTGGAGACCTTCACCTGGCGGGCGCGGCCCAGCATATCCATGGTGGCTTCCTTCAGCTCATAGCCCATATCAGCGGTGATGACGGTGCCGCCGGTCAGCACGGCGATATCCTCCAGCATCTCCTTGCGGCGGTCGCCGAAACCGGGGGCCTTGACGCACACCACGTTCAGGGTGCCGCGCAGCTTGTTGACGATCAGGGTGGACAGAGCCTCGCCCTCCACGTCCTCAGCGATGACCAGCAGCTTCTTGCCGGACTGCACCACCTGCTCCAGGATGGGCAGCAGCTCCTGAATGTTGGAGATCTTCTTGTCGGTGATCAGGATGAGGGCGTCGTCCAGAACCGCCTCCATCTTCTCGGTGTCGGTGACCATATAGGGGGTGATGTAGCCCCGGTCAAACTGCATACCTTCCACGACCTCGGAATAGGTCTCGGCGGTCTTGGACTCTTCCACAGTGATAACGCCGTCGTGGGAGACCTTCTCCATGGCCTCGGCAATCAGCTTGCCCACGGTCTCGTCGCCGGAGGACACGGTGCCGACACGGGCGATGTCGTCGGAGCCGTTCACCTTCTGGCTGTTGGCCTTGATGGCCTCAATGGCGGCGTTGGTGGCCTTGGAAATGCCCTTCTTCATCACCATGGGGTTGGCGCCGGCGGCCAGGTTCTTCAGGCCCTCCCGGATGATGGCCTGAGCCAGCAGGGTGGCGGTGGTGGTGCCGTCGCCGGCCACGTCGTTGGTCTTGGTGGAGACCTCCTTCACCAGCTGAGCGCCCATGTTCTCAAAGGGATCGTCCAGCTCGATCTCCTTGGCGATGGTCACGCCGTCGTTGGTGATCAGGGGAGCGCCGAACTTCTTGTCCAGCACCACGTTGCGGCCCTTGGGGCCCATGGTGATCTTCACGGTGTCGGCCAGCTGGTTGACGCCCCGCTCCAGAGCGTGGCGGGCCTCCTCGCCGTAGCAGATAATCTTAGCCATAATACATTACCTCCAATTTGAGTCGGGCGGGCTCCGCCCGGAAATCAGTTTGTTGACAGCAGGGGACGATTACTCCACAATGGCGAGAATGTCGCTCTGACGGACGATGGTGTACTCCTCGCCGTCCACCTTCACCTCGGTGCCGGAGTACTTGCTGGTGATGACCTTGTCGCCCACCTTCACGGTCATGGTGACTTCCTTGCCGTCCACCAGACCGCCGGGGCCCACCTCGATGACTTCGGCCACTTCGGGCTTCTCCTTGGCGGCGCCGGTCAGGATGATGCCGCTCTTGGTCTTCTCTTCCGCTTCCACCAGCTTGATAACCACACGGTCGGCAAGAGGCTTGAGTTTCATAATGGGTTCCTCCTTACATGTATCTTGATTTTCTTATTAGCAATTCATTAGGTTAGCACTCATTTTACCGGAGTGCTAACCACATGTAAGATAATACCCCTACCGGCCAAAAAAATCAACCCCCTTTTTTGAGAAAAGGGGGTTGATTTTCAAAAAATTCAAGTTTTGTTCACAAACAGCACTCCGGAGTGCTAACCCCAGGTGGCGCCGGCGGGATAAATAAAGTTCACCTTCTTCTCCGACAGGCGGGCTGTCAGCTGTGCGCCGTCCACCCGCTCGCCGTCCAGGTTGATCATACTCACCCGGTCGCAGGTCACTTTCATCTCCCTGCCCTGCCGGAGGAGCACGCCGGGGATCTCCCCCGCCTCCCCCCGGGCGAACTTCTGGATCAGGGCCAGCACGGTAAACCGGGAGACGGCGGGAATGATCAGGAAATTCAGCAGGCCGTCGTCCGGCATGGCGTCGGGGCTGGGGTTGAAGCCGCCGCCGTAGTACCGGCCATTGCAGACACAGATGAGGGTAAAGGCCTCCCCCGGCAGCGTCTCCCCATCCACCTCTACCCGGTAAGGCCGGTGGATACCCTGGACAATGGTGCGCAGGGCGGAGAGCTGGTAGGCCATGGTGCCGCTGACCAAAGGCAGCTTCTTGAAATCGGCGGCCCCCAGGCCGATGCGGGCATCAAACCCGATGGAGCAGACGTTCAGGGCCAGCCTGCCGTTACATTCGATCAGATCCATGGGGGTCTGGGGCCCGTCCAGCAGCTCCTTCAGATCATAAAACCGGCAGGCGTCCGGGCCGAACATCCGCAAAAAGTCGTTGCCTGAGCCCATGGGATAGTGGGTCACCGCCACATGCGCATACCCGGCGGCGCCGTTTACCGCCTCGTTGAGGGTACCGTCGCCGCCGCAGGCGTACACCCGCAGGAGCTCTCCCTGTTCCGCCGCCGAACGCACCAGCTCCACCCCGTGACCGGGATACTGGGTCACCGCCACCTCCCAGGGGTCCTCCCGTCCCGCCAGGACGGTACGCAGCTTCTCCCGCACCTCCTGGGTGCGGTCATATTTACCGGCATAGGGGTTAATGAGGAACAGATGCTTCACAGCCCCGCCTCCTTCTCTCTTTCTTACTTCACCAGCTGGGCGCTGTCGTAGCTTCCCCAGAGGGCAATGCGCTGCTCGGCCCGGGCGATCCGGGCGGCCAGGGCGGCGGCCTCCGCCCGGGTCATGGTTCCCGTGGGGTTGAAGGTCAGACTGCTGTCCACCCCGGACAGAATCCCCTTCTCATACAGGGCGTACACCGACTCCGCCCCGGTGCTGCCGCTCTTGACGTCTGGGATGGAGGAGCGCACCCGGCTGGCGGTGTTCAGGGTGGGCATATCCTTCACCGGGCTGGTGGCCGCGAAGATCTGAGCCATCTCCAGCCGGGTGATGGGGCGGGTATAGTCGCTCTGGGAGAACTGACCGCTGCGGATCACGCCGCTGGCAATGCAGTAGTTCACCGCCCCGGTGTACCAGTTGGGGCCGGTCTGGGTGCTGGTGTGGAAGCTGTCGTCCCGGTACCGGCTCTCAATGGTGGCGGCCAGCTGGATGGCCTCGGCCACGGTGATGGTGCCGTTGGGGTTAAAGCGATTGTTGCCTACACCGGACACCAGACCCACATTATAGGCCACGTCCACCCACAGGGCGTACCAGTCCTTCTGAGACACGTCGGAGAAGCTGGGCAACTTCCCCCGGGTCAGGGGGAACTGGGCGGAGGGCACGCCCTTCCGCACCAGCAGGGCAGGCAGATCAAAGACCGGTACCCGGGTCACAGCCCCCTCCCCGTCCTTGAGGGTGAGCACCCGGGTCCCCCCCTGCTCCTCCACCGTTACGCTGTCATATGTCAGGTCGTAAATCACGTTGGTGACATTCCCGCGCCCATCGGTATAGGGCAGGATACTCACCACGCCCCAGCCGCCCCCTTTTTGGGCGATGTACAAGCCGCAGTCGATGGGCATGAGGGTGTCATACTCCGGCTGGAGCAGATAGGCGCCGTCCTGCCGGATCACGCCCAGCTTGCCCCCCAGATTCACCGCCGCCACCCCCAGGGAGAAGGAGACGATGCTGTCGTACTGCAGGGGGATGACCACTTCTTTTTTCCCGTTGACATAGCCCCATTTGCCGTTCAGCTCACACTGGGCCAAGCCCTCGCTGTACCCCCAAATCGTGGCGCCCGCCGGGGCGGCCAGAGCCCCGCCGCCCAGGGTCAGGCACAGGACCAAAACCACGGCCAGCAGCCGATATCCTCCGCTTCGCTTCATTTCAACACCCTCATTTTTTGATTCCGTAGAGAAACAGGTCGCATTTCAACATGCCGTTGTACAGCTTCCGCTTCTTGTCCGCTGTTCTGCCAAAGGTCCGCTCAAATTCTGTGTGGGAGGAGAGCACCCCAATCTGCCAGCCCGGCGGCAGGCCCCGCGCCGCCTGGCCAAAGGCACGGTAGAGCTCCTCCGCCTCCTTCTTCTCCATCAGCCGCTCTCCGTAGGGCGGGTTGGTGACGATCCGGCCGGAAGGCTCCTCCCGATGAAACCTTGCCGCGTCGGCCACCTCAAAGCGGACACAGTCCTCCACATCCGCCTTTTCCGCGTTGCTTCTGGCAATGGCCACCGCTTTGGGGTCAATATCTCCGCCCCAGATCTCATACCGGCCGTGGTATTCCTTGTCCATGGCCTCATCTCCTGCCTGGAGCCACGCTCCGCCCCCCAGCCACTTCCACTTCTGGGCAGAAAAGCTCCGGTTCAGGCCGGGGGCCCGGTTCTTGGCGATAAGGGCGGCCTCAATGGCAATGGTACCCGAACCGCAGAAGGGGTCGCAGAAGGGGTCCTTCCCCCGGTAGCGGGACAGGAGCACCATGGCCGCCGCCAAGGTCTCTCGCAGGGGGGCGGCCACTCCCACCGCCCGGTAGCCCCGCTTGTGGAGCCCCGGACCGGTGGTGTCCAGCATCAGGGTCACCTGGTCGTGCATGATGGAGAACTGCACCTGATACAGCGCCCCGGTCTCCGGCAGGGTTGCCAGGCCGTATTTCTCCCCCAGCCGGGCGGCCAGCGCCTTTTTCAGGATGGACTGGCAGGCGGGCACCGCGTGGAGCTGGGAATTTAAGGAGTGCCCCTTCACCGGGAAGGCCCCGTCCCTGGGAATATAGTCCTCCCAGGGCAGGGCCCTGGCCCCTTCAAACAGGGCGTCAAAGTCCCTGGCGTCGTACCGGCCCACCACCAGCAGCACCCGCTCGCCAGTGCGCAGGTTCAGATTCACCCGGGGAATATCCGACAGCCGGGCGCCGCAGCGCACCCGGCCGTTCTCCGCCTCCACCCAGGGCAGCTCCAGCCGCCGCAGCTCGTTGGCGCACAGCCCCTCCAGGCCGAACAGGGTGGGGATCAGCAGTTCCAAATCTCTCATAGATGACTTCCTCGTCTCTCCAGTTGACAGTGGTTTCCTTCAGTATACCCTATTTCCCGCAGGATGGCAAATGCGGAAGTGAATTTTACTTTCCTTTTGGATAGAAATATGCTAGGATAACAGTATGAAAGGAGGCATGCCTATGCCCATTGACAGCATTCTCTGGCTGGCAGCCCTTATCATCCTGCTGGTGGTGGAGGCCCTCACCGTCACCCTGGTGTCCCTGTGGTTCGCCCTGGGGGCCCTGGCCGCCCTGCTCACCTCCCTGTTTGTGGACAACATCTGGGTGCAGTTCGGGGTATTTCTGGCGGTGTCTCTGGTGACGCTGCTGGCCATCCGGCCTCTGGCCCGCCGCTATGTCACCCCCAAACAGGTGGCCACCAACGCCGACCAGGCTGTGGGGGCGGAGGGACTGGTCACTCAGACCATCGACAATCTGAACGCCTCCGGGCAGGTCTCCGTTAAGGGGGCCGTCTGGACCGCCCGCACCGAGGATGAGTCCGTCATTCCCGCGGGAGCCACGGTAAAGGTGCTGCGCATCGAGGGGGTCAAGCTCATTGTGGCGCCCCTGTCCGCCGCCGCCCGTACCCTCTGAGGATTGCCTGAAAGCCGAGGAAATGGAGGAAGTATTATGCCTGATATTCCCTTTGTACCCATTATCATCATTGTTCTGATCGCCCTGATCATCCTGGTGCTGGCCACCAACCTGAAGATCGTCCAGCAGTCCAAGGCCTACGTCATCGAGCGGATGGGCGCCTTCCATGCCGTGTGGGGCGTGGGGGTCCACTTCAAGGTGCCCTTCATCGAGCGGGTGGCCAAGGCGGTCTCCCTGAAGGAGCAGGTGGTGGACTTTGCTCCCCAGCCCGTCATCACCAAGGACAACGTCACCATGCAGATCGACACGGTGCTCTACTTCCAGATCACCGACCCCAAGCTGTACACCTACGGGGTGGAGCACCCCATGAGCGCCATTGAAAACCTGACCGCCACCACCCTGCGCAACATCATCGGCGACCTGGAGCTGGACCAGTCCCTCACCAGCCGGGACATCATCAACTCCAAGATGCGCTCCATCCTGGACGAGGCCACCGACCCCTGGGGCATCAAGGTCAACCGGGTGGAGCTGAAGAACATCATCCCGCCCCGGGAGATCCAGGACGCCATGGAGAAGCAGATGAAGGCCGAGCGGGAGCGTCGGGAGGCCATCCTCCAGGCCGAGGGCCAGAAGCAGAGCCAGATTCTGGTGGCCGAGGGCGAGAAGCAGTCCGTGATCCTCCGGGCCGACGCCGCCAAGCAGGCCGCCATCATGAAGGCCGAGGGCGAGGCCGAGGCCATTCTGAAGGTGCAGCAGGCCACCGCCGAGGCCCTCAAGCTCCTCAACGAGGCCGACCCCACCGATGCGGTGCTGAAGATCAAGGCCCTGGAGGCCTTCCAGGCCGCCGCCAACGGCCAGGCCACCAAGCTGATCATCCCCTCGGAGATCCAGGGGCTGGCGGGGCTGTGCGCCTCCGCCAAGGCCGCCTTTGAGACAGGGAACGACGGCAAGAAAGCCTGAGGCAGACGCAGAACAGCGCCCGTACCAGATGGTACGGGCGCTGTTTTCATTTCTTGGATATGGGCGGCGGGATCACAGGAGCGTCGTGTTCAAAGGCGTCGAAGTAATCCTCGTTCTGCAGTTCCGGCTTGCGGTGCCGGATGGCCTCGGAAATAACGGGATAAATGACAATGGCCAGCAGACCGCCGGAGAAGCCGTTGTTGTAAAGGTTGAAGCCCTCCACCGGCGTCCCCGCCCGGAGGACCACCGAGGAGTGGAGGAACCCGGCCAGCACCCCAAAGGGCCAGCCGAAATACCCCGAAATGGGGGCCAGGGTGGTACCGAACAGCAGGGCCAGCTGCACCGCGCTGTCGTTGATGCTCCAGTGCATGAACACGCCCCCCAACACCACCCCCGCCATAATGGGGATAATATTGCGGGTGTGCTTGCCAAAGGCGGAAAAGCCCATGATGGTAAAGATACCCCCCAGGGTGGGCCCGTTCAGGTCGCCGCCGGTGGCCAGGATAAAGGCCATGCCGATGAGCCCGTTGACCCCGATATTGATGAGGGTGGGGGCAGCGCCGAACATACGCAGGTAGTCGCTGGGGGCCCGGCCGGTGGTGAGCAGAAGCCGCCGGTATCCCGCCCAGGCCGCCCAGACCGGCCGGCCGCTGAACAGAAATCCCGCTATGATCAGCCCTACGCACAGGATGCTCAGAAAGATCCCCAGCTGGACGTTATAGCCGGTGGCCCAGTGGTGGGCCACTGTGGGGTCTGCCCCCAGGGAAGTCATCACCGGCACCAGAATGGTGGCCAGCAGACCGCAGGCAAACCCCATATTGTACAGGTTCATACCGTTTTGGATCTTGTATGTATAGGCGCTGAGGGGGGGCAGCACGAAGCCGATCACCGCCCCGATGAGAATGGCCCACCAGATATTGCCCCAACCGTTGTCCAGGGCCACATAGCTGACCACCGGCGACAGGGCGGTGGCCAGCAGGGACACTGAGGCGTACTTGCCGAACTCCTCCCGCCGCAGCTTGGCGTACAGGAAGGTGCCCCCGATGATAGGCCAGATATTGGCGATGTTCTTGCCGAAGAGGGCAAAGCCCGCCATCAGCCCGATCTCCACCAGGGTGTAGCCGTTGAGCGGGTCCTTACTCAGCCGGAGAATGCCCAGGCTGATGAGGGTCACCAGGGCGGCGTTGACAAAGGCTGCGCCGATTCCGGCGATCTTCACATAGTCGGTGATCAGGGCGTCCTCTGTCATAATAATTATCCACAGCCCCGGCAGAATCTGTCGGGGCTCGCCCAGGATGATCCCAATGGCGACGAGGTAGGCGCAAAAGCAAATGGCCGCGGGATAGATCTTGTGATAGCGCATGTCATGTCCCCTTTCGTCCGGCTGCCCTTGTATTACCGGGCGTTGAAATAGGCTCTGGTCTGTTCCGCGTTGTGCATGACCTCTTCCTTCAGGGCCTCCAGGGAGTCAAACTTCCGCTCCCCCCGCAGCCGCCTGTAAAACTCCATCCGCACCGTCTGGCCGTACAGGTCCCCGCAGAAGTCCAGGATGAAGCCCTCCACCGTCACCTTGTCTCCGTCGTCCACCGTGGGGCGCACCCCGATGTTGGTCACCGCCGGACGGCTCTCCCCGTTTTCAAACCACACCTTTGTGGCGTATACCCCGTGGGCGGGCACCAGCACCCCCGGCTGGAACCGGAGATTCACAGTGGGAAAGCCCAGGGTGGAACCCAGCTTCTTCCCGTGGGCCACCGTGTCGGTGAGGGTATGGGGGTGGCCCAGAAACTCATTAGCCCGCTCCATCTCTCCCTGGGCCACCAGGGTGCGGATATAGGTGGAGGAAATGGTGATGTGATCCCGCTCCACCTTGGGGATGATGTCGCAGCCAATCCCCAGCTCTCCGCACAGCTCCCGCAGGCGCTCCGGGTTGCCCTCCCCCTTATAGCCGAAGTGGAAGTCGTGGCCCGCCACCAGGTAGACCGCCCCGTTCTCCCCCACCAGATAGTCGGTGACAAATTCCCGCCAGGGCATGTGCATCATCCGCTCGTCAAAGTGGGCCACGATCACGTCCCGGATGCCGTAGTACCGCCGCATCAGCTCCGCCCGGTCCAGGGGAGAGCTGAGCAGAGGCACCGTGGGCACCTTCAGGATCAGATTCTCCGGATGGGTGTCAAAGGTCACCGCCGCCGGCACCGCGCCCAGCCGGTCTGCCATCTCCCCCACCCGGCGGAGCAGGGCCCCGTGGCCCAGATGGACCCCGTCGAAAAATCCCAGGGCAATGACCCGTTTCTCTTGCTGCATCTTCCTACACCTCGAAAAAACTTTTGATGGTGGTCAGTCTGTTCCCCTCCACCCGGCTCAGAGCCAGAAAGGTTTTATCCGCCCCGTATACCCGGTATTCTCCGTCTCCCGGAGGGGCGGGCAGAGTGAGCGCCATACCGTTGCGCACCTTCCGCTCCGCCTGGGCACTTTTGAGGAGCAATACGGGCCGGCCAGCAAAGCAGCTGTCCACCGGCATCAGCAGCGCCGCCGGCTCGGGGGCCTCCTGGACTTCTTCCAGGGTTACCGCCCCCTCCAGGGTGTAGTCCCCCACCCGGGTGCGCCGCAGGGCGGACATACATCCGCCGCAGCCCAGGGTCTCTCCGATGTCGTGGCACAGGGTACGCACATAGGTACCCTTGGAGCACACCACCCGCAGATACCAGGTATGTTCCTCCTCCGGGAACCCTTCCGGGGGCTGGGTCAGCAGCTCCAGCCGGTGGATGGTCACCGCCCTGGGAGCCCGCTCCACCTCTTTGCCCGACCGGGCCAGCTCATAGAGCTTTTTCCCCTTCACCTTGATGGCGGAGTACATGGGCGGGATCTGCTGGATCTCCCCCCGGAACCGGTCCAGAACCCCCTCTAGGGCCGCCTGGTCCACGGCCACCGGCCACTCCTCCACCACCTGGCCGGTGGTATCCTGGGTATTTGTGATAACGCCTAGTTTTAAAGCGGCCAGATATTCCTTTTCGCCCTCCACGGCGAACTCCACCGCCCGGGTGGCCCGGCCCACGAACACCGGCAGCACCCCGGTGGCCATGGGGTCCAGAGTCCCGCCGTGGCCGATCCGCTTCTCCCGCAAAATCCCCCGGAGCTTGGCGCACACGTCCATACTGGTCCACTCCTGGGGCTTGTCGATGATGAGAACGCCGTTAGCCATCCCGTTCCACCTGCCGGATGGCGGCGAGGATCTGCTCCTCCGCCTCTTTCAGGCCCATATCCACGGTACACCCGGCGGCGGCGGCGTGACCGCCGCCCCCCAGAATGGCGCACACCTTGGTGGCATTCAGCCCGCCGCTGGTGCGAACAGACAGCTTGCAGCCCCCATCCGCCAGCTCCCGGATGGTGATGGAGGTCTCCACCCCTTCGATCTGGCCCAAAAAGGCGGCGATGTCCTCCATGTCCTCCTCGGTGGCGCCCGCCTCGTCCAGCAGGGACAGGGACACGGGGGCCACGGCAATCTTGCCCTCCTCATACCGGTGCATGCGCTCCACGATAAGCCGCTCCACCTGGAGCCGGGCCCAGGTCTTGGTGCGGAAGTGCCGCTTGTTCAGGGGGAACACGTCCAGCCCGGTATCCATCAGGGCGGCGGCTACCCGGTGGGTGTCGGCGGTGGTGTTGCCGTACTGGAAACAGCCGGTGTCGGTGGACACCGCCACATACAGGGGAAGAGCGGTCTCGGCGTTCACCTGGCCCAGCTCTTGCAGAATCTCGTAAATAATCTCCCCGCAGGCCGCCCGGGAGGCGTCCAGGCAGGTCTCTTTGGCAAAAAACTCCTGGGAGGGGTGGTGGTCGATGGCCAGGTCAATCCCCCGCTCCAGCCAGGGCTTGCCGGTGTCGGTGAACAGCCCCCGGGCGGCGATGTCCACGCTCACCACGGTCTCCGGCTGAAAGCCCTCGGGGGCCAGCAGCCCCTCCAGGTAAGGGGTGAACAGGTGGGTCTCCCCGGTGCCGGGGCAGATATGGGCGGTCTTGCCCAGACCCCGCAGGCCCCGGCACAGGGCGGCGGCACAGCCGATGGTGTCCCCGTCGGGGCGTTTGTGGGTCAGGATCAGATAGCGGTCGTGGCTGCCCAGCCAGGCCGCGGCTTCCTTTATCGTCATGCCCTCACTCCTCCTCGTCCAGGTCGATGTGGGCGTTGGCGGGGTTGGCGGGCTTCACCACCTCCGGGTCCCGCAGCATGCTGAGGATGTGGGCCCCCTGGCCGATGGAGTCGTCCTCCACAAACTGCAGCTCGGGGGTATAGCGCAGCTTCAGCGCCGCCCCCAGCTCCCGCCGCAGGTAGCCCCCGGCGGACTTCAGGCCCTTGACCACCTCGCTCACGTCGCTCTTGTCCAGCACGCTGACATAGATCTTGCTGTAGCGCAGGTCAGAGGTGGTGTCCACCGCCGTGATGGACACCAGGCCGTGGACCCGGGGGTCCTTCACCGTGCGGATCAGGGCGGACAGCTCCCGCTGGATCTCCTCGTTGATGCGTCCAATTCGATTACTTGCCATGGTTTTCTCCTATCATGCAATACAGACCCGTCCCCTCCTCAAATGACTTGGGGACGGAACGGGTCTGATTTTATTTTTTATGATTATACCTCGATCTGCTCCATCAGGTAGGCTTCGATCACGTCGCCTTCCTTGATGTCCTGGAACTTCTCAAAGGTAATGCCGCACTCGTAGCCCTGGGCGACCTCCTTCACGCTGTCCTTGAAGCGCTGGAGGGAGGCGATGGAGCCGTCGTAGATGACGATGTTGTCCCGCAGCAGCCGCATCTGGGCGCCCCGCTGCATCTTGCCCTCGGTGACGTAGCAGCCGGCCACCATGCCCACGCCGGTGATGCGGAACACGTTGCGCACCTCGGCCTGGCCCAGATCCACTTCCTTGAATTTGGGGGCCAGCATGCCCTTCATGGCGGTCTCGATCTCGTTGATGCAGTCGTAGATCACCCGGTACATCCGCATATCCACCTTGTTGCGGGTGGCGGTCTCCTTGGCGTTGTTGTCCGGGCGGACGTTGAAGCCCACGATGATGGCGTTGGAGGTGGTGGCCAGCATGACGTCGGACTCGTTGATGGCGCCCACGGCGCAGTGGATCACCCGCACCCGCACCTCGTCGTTGGAGATCTTCTCCAGAGAGGCCTTGACCGCCTCGGCGGAGCCCTGGACGTCGGCCTTGACGATGATGTTCAGGTCCTTCATCTCGCCCTGCTTGATCTGGCTGAACAGATCCTCCAGGCTCACCTTGCCCACCGGGCTGGAGGAGGCCATCTTCTGCTCGTGCTTGCGCTGCTCCACCAGCTCACGGGCCATGCGCTCGTCGGCCACGGCGTGGAAGTCGTCTCCGGCGCCGGGCACCTCGCCCATACCGATGATCTCCACGGGGACGGAGGGACCGGCCTCGGTGACCTTCTCGCCCTTGGCGTTGGTCATGGCCCGGACACGGCCCACGGCGGTGCCGGCAATGATCACGTCGCCCTGGTGGAGGGTACCGTTCTGCACCAGCAGGGTGGCCACGGGGCCCCGGCCCTTATCCAGCCGGGCCTCAATGACGGCGCCGTGGGCGGAGCGGTTGGGGTTGGCCTTCAGCTCCTGCATCTCGGCGGTCAGGTTGACCATCTCCAGCAGGTTGTCGATACCCTCGCCGGTCTTGGCGGAAATGGGGCAGATAATGGTGTCGCCGCCCCACTCCTCGGGCACCAGCTCGTACTTGGTGAGCTGCTCCTTGATGCGCTCGGGGTTGGCCTCCGGCTTATCCATCTTGTTGATGGCCACAATAATGGGAATCTTGGCGGCCTTGGCGTGGTTGATGGACTCCACGGTCTGGGGCATGATGCCGTCGTCGGCGGCCACCACCAGGATGGCCACGTCGGTGATCATGGCGCCGCGGGCCCGCATGGCGGTAAAGGCCTCATGGCCGGGGGTGTCCAGGAAGGTAATGAGCTTGCCGCCCACCTCCACCTGATAGGCACCGATATGCTGGGTAATGCCGCCGGCCTCGCCGGCCGCCACGTGGGAGTCCCGGATATAGTCCAGCAGAGAGGTCTTGCCGTGGTCCACGTGACCCATGACCACCACCACGGGAGCCCGGGGGAGCAGATCCTCCTCCTTGTCCTCGGCGGTGTCGATGAGCTTCTCCTCAATGGTGACGATGATCTCCTTCTCCACCTTGCAGCCCAGCTCCTCGGCAATGATGGCGGCGGTGTCGAAGTCGATGACGTCGGACAGGGAGGCCATAACCCCGTTCTTCATCAGGGTCTTGACCACCTCGGCGCCGGTCTTTTTCATCCGGCTGGCCAGCTCGCCCACGCCGATCTCGTCGGGGATCTTCACGGTGAGGGGGGTCTTTTTGGCGATCTCCAGCTGGAGCCGGCGCATCTTCTCCTGCTCCTCCTGGCGGCGCTTGTTGCCGCCCTGGAAATTGCCCTTGCGCTGGTTGCGGCCCTGGAACTTCTGCTTGCCGCCCTGCATCTGCTTGGTCTTGCCGGCAGCCAGGTTCTCCAGCCGCTCGTCGTACTTCTCCAGGTTGACGTTGCCGCCCTTGCGGGTATCCACCACCTTTTTCTCGGGGATACGGGCGCCGGGACGGTTGGGCTGCTGGGTCTGAGCCTGGGCCTGCTGCTTGGGGGCCTCCGCCGGAGCGGCGCCCTTGGCGGCGCCGCCGCCGTTCTGGGCGGGCTTGGCGCTCTGCTGCTGGGGCTGCTGCTTGGGCTTCTCCTCCTTGGCCTCCGCCTTGGGGGCGGGGGCGGGCTTGGGCTCCCGGTACACGTCGGCGTAGATGCTCTCGATGCTCTCCACCTGGTTGTGCTGGGTGAGATACTCAAAGATCAGGGACAGCTCCCGGTCGCTCAGGGGCTGCATGTGATTCTTCGGGGTCGTCGCGTATTGGGTCAGGATATCGGTGATCTCCTTGGAGTTCCGATTGAGATCCTTGGCCACCTCATGAACTCGATACTTGTTGTTCAGCAATATAAGCCACCTCCAACTGGGCCGGCTTGCGCCAATAGGAAAACGCGGCGGAGCCGCTGCGCTTTCTTATTGGAACAAGCGGGCATGTTCCAATGCGTGCGCGCCATGTCTGTTCATGGCTTCTTCTTGATGGTCAGCTTGCCCCTTGGGGCAAAGGGTTTCTTCTCTACAGGAGCCTTGGGCGCCGGCTTCTCCTCCTTGGGGGGAGGCGCCCAGGGCTTGCGCTGCTTGCGCTGCAGGTTCTTCTCGTGGGCCCGGCGCTCCTTCTGACGCTGGAGGGCCTTGCCCGCCTGGAGCTTCAGCTCCTCCGCCGGGCCGCCGCAGCGCTCCGGGTCGGCCTGGGCCAGCTTTTCCGCGATGGCGGCGGCCAGACCGATGTCGGTGAGGGCCAGCATGGTGCAGGCGCTCCGCCCCACCGCGCCCCCCAGCTCCCCCTTGGTGTAGGGGGTGGGCAGAGCCTGGACCTTCCCCGCCTCGGCAAAGTGGGCCGCGCGGCGGATGCTGTTGTCCGCCCCATCGGCGGCGGTGAGGATCACCTTGGCCTGATGGGCCCGGGCGGCGGCTCCCACCGGCTCCTCCCCCACCTCCACGCGGCCCGCCTTCCGGGCTACGCCCAGCAGGCGCAGGACGCTATCCATCCCCGTCACCCGCCTTCATCTGCTCCTCCAGAGCCTCATACACCTCGTCGGGCAGAGGGGCGGAAAAGGCCCGCTCCAGCGCCCGGGACTTCCGGGCCTTTTTCAGGCACTCCGCCTGGGGACACACGTAGGCCCCCCGGCCGGGCTTCTTCCCCCGGAAATCCAGGGAGACCTCCCCCTCCGGGCTCTTCACCACCCGAATGAGCTCCGGCTTGGGCTTCATCTCCCGGCAGCCCACACACTGGCGCAGGGGTATCTTCTTGGGCATCTCCTCTGCCCCCTTTCCCTTGTGATCTTCCGGCCGCCGGGCTTACGCCTCGAAATCGGCCTCGTCCTCGATCACCACGTCCTCCTCGTCCTCCACCTCGTCCTCAGCGGGGGCGGACTCGGGCTTGATGTCGATTTTCCAGCCGGTGAGCTTGGCGGCCAGACGGGCGTTCTGGCCCTCCTTGCCGATGGCCAGAGAGAGCTGGTCGTCGGGCACCACCACACGGCAGCTCTTGCCCTCCTCATGGACGTCCACGCTCACCACATCGGCGGGAGACAGGGCGGCGGCAATGTAGGCGGCCGGGTCCTCCGACCACTTGACGATGTCCACCTTCTCCCCCTTCAGCTCCTCCACGATGTTGTTCACCCGCTGGCCCCGGGGACCCACGCAGGCGCCGATGGGGTCCACGTTGGGGTCGGCGGACCAGACGGCCAGCTTGGTGCGGGAGCCTGCCTCCCGGGCAATGGACTTGACCTCCACGGTGCCGTCGTAGATCTCGGGCACCTCCAGCTCGAACAGGCGCTTCACCAGGCCGGGGTGGGTGCGGGAAATGAGCACCTGGGGGCCCTTGGTGGACCGGCGGACCTCCACCACATACACCCGCAGGCGCATACCCTCGGTATAGGTCTCCCCCTTCACCTGCTCGCCGGGGGCCAGGAAGGCCTCGGTGGCCTCGTTGCCCGAGCCGATGCGCAGGCTGGCCGCGCCGGAGCGGGGGTCGATGCGGGTGACCACGCCGGTGAGGATCTCGTGCTCCTTGGAGGAGAACTCATCATAAATCATGCCCCGCTCGGCCTCCCGCATACCTTGAATAATCACCTGGCGGGCGGTCTGGGCGGCAATGCGGCCGAAATCCCGGGTCTTGATCTCGATGCGGATCACGTCCCCCAGCTGGGCCTGGGGCAGCTTGCTGCGGGCCATCTCCAGACTCATCTCGGTGCAGGGGTTGTCAACCTCCTCCACCACGTCCTTCTTGACGAACATGCGCACGGTGCCAGCCTCCTCGTCGGCCTCCACGCTCACGTTGTCCCCGGCTCCCTCGTGGTCCCGCTTGTAGGCGGACACCAGGGCCTGGGTGATCTTATCCAGCATATAGGCCTTGGGGATGCCCTTCTCCTTCTCGATGAGGTCGATGGCGGCGAAAAACTCTCTCCCGTCCAGCTCGTTGGTCTTCTGCACTTTGGCATTTTTCTTCGGCATAATCGTTCTCCTTATTCTCCACACGGGCGGACCCGCCGCCCCCACATCTTAAAACCGCACGTACAGCCGCACCTGGGCCACGTCTTTCTTCAAAAAGGTCTGGGGCCCGGCGGCGGTCTCGATGGTCACGTCGCCGTTGTCATAGCCCTTCAGCACGCCCACGTGGTCCTTCCGGCCCTCCATGGCCCGGTAGAGGCGCACCTCCACCTCGGCGCCCAGGAACTTCTCAAAGTGCTCCGGCTTCTTCAGGGGCCGGTCCGCCCCGGCGGAGGACACCTCCAGCACGTAGCTGCCCTCGATGGGGTCGGCCTGATCCAGGGCGTCGGACAGGGGGCGGCTTACCGCCTCGCAGTCGTCGATGGACACCCCGCCCTCCTTATCAATATACACCCGCAGGAACCACTCGCCCGCCTCACGGACATACTCCACGTCCCACAGAGAGCAGCCCGCTGCCTCCACAAAGGGAGCCGCCAGGTCGCTGACCAAATCGGTGATCTTCGCCATTGGGGACCTCCTCGCCGGGGCATTTCCAGAAATTTGCTGCCCCCGTTTTTTCAATAAGAAAGAGCGGAGCCGCAACCCCACTCTCACCATACACCTTCTACTATCGTATGTACTATATCACAAAACGCCCCCCAATGCAAGGGTTTGCCGGGATTTTTTGTTGACAGGGCGGGATGCTTTGGTACAATAGTGTCATAGCGCAAAGGAGGACGGACCATGAGCGGAAACAGCGTGATTCAGGATATTTTGACCGAAGTGAAAAAAGCGGTGGTGGGCAAGGACCAGGTGCTGGCCAAGGTACTGCTGGCCATTCTGGCCCGGGGCCACATCCTGCTGGAGGATATTCCCGGCGTAGGCAAGACCACCATGGCGCTGGCCTTTTCCAGGGCCCTGAGCCTGCAATACAACCGGGTACAGTTCACCCCAGACGTGATGCCCTCGGACATCACGGGCTTTTCCATGCTGAACAAGGAGACCGGCAAGATGGAGTACCAGCCCGGCGCGGTGCTGTGCAACCTGTTTTTGGCGGACGAGCTCAACCGGGCCACCAGCCGCACCCAGTCCGCCCTACTGGAGGCCATGGAGGAGGGCCAGGTGACGGTGGACGGGGTGAGCCATCCGGTGCCCCAGCCCTTCCTGGTCATCGCCACCCAGAACCCGGCGGGGGCCTCGGGTACCCAGCTGCTCCCCGATTCCCAGATGGACCGGTTCATGGTGCGGCTGTCCATCGGCTACCCCGCCCCGGCGGACGAGGTTGCCATGGTGCGCCGCCGGCAGGGGGCCAACCCCCTGAACCAGGTGGGGCAGGTGCTGGACCTGGAGGGCCTGCGGGAGCTGCGGGACCGGGCCGACCGAGTGTACGTGTCCGACGAGGTGCTGGACTACGTGATCCGGCTGGTGAACGCCACCCGCACCCACCCCATGATCGTCCAGGGAGCCAGCCCCCGGGCCTCCCTGGCCCTGACCGCCATGAGCAAGGCCACCGCCCTGGCGGTGGGCCGGGACTACGTCAATCCCGAGGATGTGGCGGCGGTGTTTGCCGACGTCATCACCCACCGGCTCATTCTCTCCCCCCGGGCCCAGGCCGAGGGAGGCTTCCACCCGGCGGCGGAGATCCTGCGGCAGGTCCCCGCCCCCACCGTCCGGTAAGGCCATGCTGCACCGGCGCATCTCTTACGCCGCCCTGCTGTTGGCGGCGGTGGCCTTTCAGATCTTCTTCCGGTACTACCTGTCCACCTTCACCCTGGTGCTGGTGGTCCTGCTGCCGGTCCTGGCGGTGCTGCTCAGCCTACCGGGTACTTTGGGCACCGCCCTGACCCTCTTCCCCGGACCGGCGGTACCCCGGGGAGAGCAGGCCCGCTTTACCCTGCGGCTCACCCAGCGGGCCGGGTTCCCCCTGCCGCCGGTGAAGGTGACCCTGCACTGGACCAACCAGCTCACCGGGGAGAGCGGCCGTACCCTGTGTACCCTCCGGCCCCAGGGCGGGGAAACCGACTTCACCCTCCAGCTCCCCACCCCCCACTGCGGGCGGCTGGTCTGCCGGGTGGAGGGGGCCCGCTGCTGCGACCTGCTGGGGCTGTTCCCCCTGCCCCTGCCAGGGAAACCCCAGGCCGCCCTGCTCTCCCTCCCCCTGCCCACGGAGGCGCTGCTGCCGGAGGAGCTGGACTCCCCCCGTACCGGCGGGGTGGTCTTGAAACCCCGGCCCGGCGGCGGTCCCGGCGAGGATTACGACCTGCGGGACTACCGCCCCGGCGACCCGCTGCGGTCGGTCCACTGGAAGCTGTCCTCCAAAAAGGACGAGCTGGTGGTGCGTGAGACCCTGGAGCCCCGGCAGGCGGAGGTGGTCCTCACCTACGACCACTTCGGGCCGCCGGAGGCGCTGGATCAGGTCTTTGACCGGCTGTGCGCCCTGTCCCGGCTGCTGTTGGAGAAGGGCCGGGCCCACCATATCCAGTGGGCCGCTCCCGCCAGCGGCGCGGTGGAGGACCGGGCGGTGGACTCGGAGCGGGCTCTGCTGGCCTGCCTGGAGATGGCCTTCTCCCTGCCCGCCCCGGAGACCGGCCATTCCATTCTGGATGGGGCCCTCCAGGTCCCCGGCGGCGTGGGCCAGCCCCTCCACTTCCACATTACCCCGGCGGACGGGAAAGGAGGCCGGACATGAAAAAGCGGAAAGACCGGCCCAGGCGTCCCCCCTTCCGGCCCACCCCCGTTTCCCTGCTGGGGGACGGGATGCTGCTGTTTCTCGCCGTATCAGGAGCCCTGTTCTCCTTCTGCACCGCCTTTTCCGTGGAACTCCGGGCCGACCTGCTGCTGGCGGGCTGCGGAGCCTTCACCCTGGTGGGGCTGCTGATCTGGTCCCTGCCCAGGCTGTGGTGGACCCTTCCCCTGGCGGGGGCGGCGGGTCTGTGGGGCTGGGGGCTGTGGCGGCTGTGGGACTACCTGGTGCTGGGGGAGATCACCCTGCGCTGCTCAGTGGTCAACACCTTCTGCACCAGCCTGCAGCTGGACGGCTTCATCCAGCCCATCGCTGAGCTGCCCGATGAGGTGTGGGCCCTGTCGGCCACCCTGCTGGTGCTGGCCGCCGCCCTTCCCCTCAGCCTGCTGCTGGGCCTGGCCATTCTCCGGGCCCGCTCCTTCTGGTTCACCTTCTGGGTCACCTTTCCCTTTCCCCTGGCCCCGATCTGCATCTCAGTGACCCCCGCCTGGCTGCCCCTGATGGCCCTGGTGCTGGCCTGGAGCGTGCTGGGCCTCACCTCCCTGGTGGGGCGGCGGGACCGGAACGGGAGCGCCCGGCTCACCCTGCTGGCCCTCCCCGCCGCCGCCCTGCTGCTGGCCCTGCTCACCGCTGCCATGCCCCAGGACAGCTACCAGCGGCCGGTCTGGGCGGACGATGCCCTGGACAGCTTCACCAACTGGGCCGCCCGGCAGAATTTCGCCCTCTTTGAGGGGAACGGCCCCTTCGGCCTGTTCGGCGGGGGCGGCGGGCTGGCCAACGCCGACGGCGAGGTGGACCTGTCCAAGGCCGGGCCCCTGCGGTTCTCCGGCCGGACGGTACTGAAGGTAGAGACCGACCTGCGGGGGCGCATCTACCTGCGTGGCTTCTCCGGCGCGGTGTACGACGGGGGCAGCTGGGCCCCGCTGGAACAGGAGGTCTACGACCAGGAGCTCCGATGGGAGTCCGACCTGTCCTCCAGCCGCTACCTCCCTTCCCTGAGCGGTTATCAGCCCATGAACTTCCCCGCCCTGGCGGACCGGGAGACCTTCCCCGCCAAGGACTACGCCAAGATCATCGTCCGCAACGTGGGGGCGGATCCGGGCTATGTGTACACCCCCTACCACATTCTCTCCCAGCCCAAGGAGCTGGCGGGCGCCTCCTTTGTCAACGACTCCTACATCGCCCGGATGGAGGACGTGTGGACCCACACCCTGTATATCCAGCCCGGCTGTGATCCCCTTTCGGGGGCCAGGCTGCCGGAGGAGGCGGAGGGCGCGGAGCGCAACTACAGCTACTTTGTGTATACGAATTACATGGATGTACCGGAGGAGAGCTGGGCGGCTCTGGACAGGGCAGTGCAGGAAATCTCCGCCGAGATGATGTCCGGCGACACGGAGGTTCCCGCCTATCAGCGGTATATGCAAATGATGAACAGCACCTCCGTGTCCAATTGGGGGCAGGTACACCTCCTCATGGCCGACGTGGTGGCCGCCTACCTGAACGAGACGGCGGAGTACAACCCGGACACCCCCGTCACCCCGGAGGGGGAGGATTTTGTGTCCTACTTCCTCACCGAGAGCCATGAGGGCTACTGTATGCACTTCGCCTCCGCCGCCACCCTGATGCTGCGCTACCTGGGCGTGCCCGCCCGGTATGTGGCGGGCTATGTGGCCAACGTGCCCTCCTCCGGCAAGGTGGACGTGCCCGACTCCGCCGCCCACGCCTGGGTGGAAATCTACCTGGATGGCTACGGCTGGGAACCCATCGAGGTCACCCCCGCCTACGAGGGGGGCCGTCCGGGCTACACCGCCACAGCGGAGGTCACCCCCACCCCCACGGCCACCC
>NZ_NFIQ01000219.1 GCF_002159455.1 Flavonifractor sp. An306 | reverse complement strand
TGTCAGTTCCTGGATGTCCGTGTACCGCTTTGCCAGGGAGATAAAGTGGTCGGTGCCGGACACCTGCTCCCGCAGCCTCTGGATGGCAGTTTCCTTTTCCGGGATGGCCCTGTTCAGCACTTCCATCTCCTGGGTGTAGCTGCCGGAGAGTGTCTGGAACTGCTCCGCTGTGATCCGCCCCAGGACGATGTCCTCATAGAGCCGCTTGAAGATGCTGTCCAGCTCCCTGCTCCGCTTCTTCATAGCAGTCAGTTCCCGTTCCAACCCGCGCGCCTCTTTGCGGATCTCCGCGGACTGCCTGCTGCCGATGTACGCGGCAAACTCCTGGGTGTGCTCCCTGGCCATCGCTGTCACCCGCCGCAGATCCTCCAGGACCACATCATCCAGTATGCACTCCCGGATATAGTGGGCGGTGCAGAGGGTGACGTCCTTCTTGTAGGTCCGGCAGGTGAAGTGGTTGTAGGACCGGCTCATGGTATGGGCGCGGTGGAGCACCATGGTACTCCCGCAGTCGGCGCACACCACCAGCCCGGAATACTTGTTCTGCTCGTCCATCTTGGTAGGCCGCCGTTTGTGCTGGCGTACCTGCTGGACGATATCCCAGACTTCCCGGCTCACCAGGGCGGGGTGGGTGTTTTCCAGCACCATGCATTCTTCCCTGGGATGCTCTACTTTTCGCCTGTCCTTGTAGGAACGAGTGCTGTACCGGAGGTTGATGGTGTTGCCCAGGTAAATCTCATTCTCCAGCATGTTGGCAATCGTACTGTCAGACCACCCGTAGGGATCATTCAAATTCAGACTGCTATGGGCAACGCCAAAGGTTTTATAAGCGTAGGTTGTGGGGCATAGCACCTGTTCCCGCTTCAGCAGCCGGGCAATCTGGCTGGGTCCCTGCCCGGCGGCGCACAGGGCGAAGATACGCCGCACCACGGCAGCGGCCTCCTCGTCCACCACCAGCTTTT
>NZ_NFIQ01000218.1 GCF_002159455.1 Flavonifractor sp. An306 | reverse complement strand
AAAAGCTGGTGGTGGACGAGGAGGCCGCTGCCGTGGTGCGGCGTATCTTCGCCCTGTGCGCCGCCGGGCAGGGACCCAGCCAGATTGCCCGGCTGCTGAAGCGGGAACAAGTGCTATGCCCTACGGCCTACGCTTACAAAACCTTTGGTGTTGCCCATAGCAGTCTGAATTTGAATGATCCCTATGGGTGGTCTGACAGTACGATCGCCAACATGCTGGAGAATGAGATCTACCTAGGCAACACCATCAACCTCCGGTACAGCACCCGTTCCTACAAGGACAAGCGGAAAGTGGAACATCCCAGGGAGGAATGCATGGTGCTGGAAAACACCCACCCCGCCCTGGTGAGCCGGGAAGTCTGGGATATCGTCCAGCGGGTACGCCAGCACAAACGGCGGCGCACCAACATGGACGAGCAGAACAAGTATTCCGGGCTGGTGGTGTGCGCCGACTGCGGGAGCACTATGGTGCTCCACCGCGCCCATACCATGAGCTGGTCCTACAACCACTTCACCTGCCGGACTTACAAGAAGGACGGCACCCTCTGCACCGCCCACTATATTCGGGAGTGTGTGCTGGATGACGTGGTCCTGGAGGATCTGCGGCGGGTGACGGCAATGGCCAGGGAGCACACCCAGGAGTTTGCCGCATACATCGGCAGCAGACAGTCTGCGGAGCTCCGCAAAGAGGCGCGTGGGCTGGAACGGGAACTGACCGCCATGAAGAAGCGGAGCAAGGAGCTGGACAGCATTTTCAAGCGGCTCTATGAGGACAGCGTCCTGGGGCGGATCACAGCGGAGCAGTTCCAGACACTCTCCGGCAGCTACACTCAGGAGATGGAAATGCTGAACAAGGCCATCCCGGAAAAGGAAACTGCCATCCAGAGGCTGCGGGAGCAGGTGTCCGGCACCGACCACTTTATCTCCCTGGCAAAGCGGTACACGGACATCCAGGAACTGACA
>NZ_NFIQ01000217.1 GCF_002159455.1 Flavonifractor sp. An306 | reverse complement strand
GGTTTGATCAGCCTGGACCTGGCCGATTTTCTGGGGTGAGCAGCATGGAAGATGTGCGCAACCTGGTGCCACGGACGCCGCCGGATGGGTTCCTGACCTGGGCGGCTGATGCCCTCCGGGATGAACTGGACACCCACGGATTCCTCTATGAACAGGAATGGGTGGAGGACTGGGGACTTGACTTCATCTTGGACGAATGGGCCAAGCCACGGAAACGGAGACTGGTACGGGTGCAGTGTTCCTGCTGTGGCTATCAGGAATTGTACCAGTATGGACTGGGGCAGAGAGGGTATGGATTTATCCTCCCGGAGAGCTACAGCGAAGTGGAGGGAGGGGTGGTCTATGAGTCCGGAGATTGTATTCTGTGCCCTCAGTGTGGCTGTCAAGTGCAGGTTCGGCGGAGGGCGGAGTTGCGGAGTAAAGGCTATTTTGTCCCAGCTGAGGGGCGGGCTATGAGTGCCGCCGTAATGGGGAAGGAGCAGCTGCTGGTCCTGACCGGTTGGGTGGTCCAGCGGCGGGTGCTTTATGGTGGCGGAGACCACCTGGAGGGCATCCCGGCGGAAGCCTATGTCTTTTCCTCTGTGGACTGCGCTCAGATTATGGGCTGGGTCAATGCTTACAGTGGGACTGCCGGGTATTTTGTCCAGTATACCGGGACCTGGCGGCAGCCCAAGGTGTGGAGTGAGCGCTGGGGACAGGAGGAACATATTTTTGGCCTGTCTGAGCAGTTGCTGGCGGAGAGCTGTCTGCCCCACTGTAAACTGGATGTGTATATGGAGCACCGGCCGGGGGCCTATCACTATCCTGTGGCCTGGCTGCGGCTTTATCAGGCGCATCCCAATGCGGAGGCGGCCCTGCTCCACGGGCTGCCCAGGGTGCTGGACGATATGATCCAGGCCAAGACCCGGGCGGACCGGTGGGAGAAAAATGTGTGCGGCAAGCTGGATATGCCGGAGCTGGACTGGGGTCAGA
>NZ_NFIQ01000216.1 GCF_002159455.1 Flavonifractor sp. An306 | reverse complement strand
ATGTGCAGCTCCTCACCGACTACTGGGATATGGCCGGGCGGCTGGGCTGGGATCTGAGCAGCGATCAGGTGCGCTTTCCTCACGACCTGTTTGCCGCCCACGACGAGGCTGCCGCCCAGGCCGCCATCCAGGAGGAGAGGGGGATGGCGGGGAAGTTCCGGGTGCGGCGGAAGGTGTTGCGTAAGTATGTTTTTGCGGCAGGGGGACTGCTGATCCGGCCGGCGGCCAGCCAGAAGGAACTTACCGATGAGGGTAAGGCCCTCCACCACTGTGTCAGTACCTATGGGAAACGCCATGCCGGGGGACAGACGGCCATCTTCTTCATCCGAAGAAAATCCAGCCCCGGAAGCTCCTATTATACGCTGGAGCTGGATGAGAAGGAGCTGATTGTGCGACAGAACCGGGGACTGAGGAACGGCCCCCGTACACCGGAGGTGCAGGCGTTTGAAGATCTCTGGCTGAGTTGGGTCCGGGCCGGAGCACCCAAGGACAAGAGCGGGAAGCCGGTTATCCAGATGAAGAAAGGGGAGGAAGTAGCATGAAGGACAACAGACCCTTGACCCAGGTAGACCTCGACAAAATGGATTTTGACAAGGTCTGGATTTCTTACGGTCCGGAACCGGATAATGGGGAATGGGCTTTGGTGTATGGTGGGCAGCTCTACAGCATCGACACATTGGAGGGTGCTGGCTTTGAGGATATGCTGCGCGACCTGGTGGAGGGGGAGTCACTGGACAATCCGAGCGGGGCCTATAGAGTCTACCGATTTTCTTTGAAGGAGTTCAGAAACACACTCTCTGACAATCCCCTTACTCTGGAGCAGTTGCGGGGGATGGGCGGGCAGCCTGTGTGGATTGTGGAGCAGCCAGACTGGGGACATTGGGAATTATCTGAAGATGCAGAAGATTATCTTTGCGATAGGGATACGGGCCTATATGGGCTTACATATCCTGACCCGGATGGGAAGGGCGG
>NZ_NFIQ01000215.1 GCF_002159455.1 Flavonifractor sp. An306 | reverse complement strand
TGCACTTGTCAAGCAAAAGTAGACACAGAAAAAGTGAATTTATCGAAAGCCCTGTTCGGTTCTGTACTGAACGGGGCTTTTGTATCCCAAAGCGGCAGCAGGACGAGAATTATTGAAGAATTGGACATAGGTGTCCAAGAGAGTGGGAACATCACTGGTATGGGCCAGGTCGAAGTCAAGATAGAGCTCTTCCTTGATCCAACCGTTAAGTGCCTCAATAATTGGGTTATCTGTGGGAGTTCCCCCTCGCGACATAGAGCGAAGTATGTTATAATCATGGTGGGCCTGGCAAAAAGCCCGTGAAGAGTAGACAGCTCCCTGGTCGGTGTGCAAGACTACCTGGGACGTCTGCTCTTCTCTTTTGTCTATTCGCTTCTTCAATTCTTCAAGGCAATGATAGTAGGGCTTGTTGCTCCCTGTCTGGGATGTAACGCTGTGGGCAAGAATTTCGTTGTTGAATGTATCCAGAAGGATGGTCCACTCCCAATAGGTGTTCCCAACTTTGAATATGGTCATATCAGAAACGACAAGCTGGAGCGGCCGGGCAGCATTCCAGCGTCCTTTGACTTCGTTGGCAAAGAGGACATGTTCCTCGCCAGGGCGCTGATAGCGGCGTTTTCTGGCTTTTGAGCGGATTCCAGCAGCTTTACAACACTTGTGAGCCAGGTTGTGGGAAAACACCCATCCCGTTTCTGAAGATACATCCAGCGCCAGGCGGTGATACCCATGCGAAGGATGTTTTTCGTGAGCGGCTCGCAGCAGCTCTGTCAGGACGATTCGATTCTGCTCATAGCGGTTGGGCGTTCCCTTTCGCCGCCGCCACTTATAGTAGCCGGAGCGATTTACACCCATGATCCGACATAGAAAATCTACGGGATACTTTGCGCTCAATTCTTCGATGACTTCATAGTCTTTCCTTTGCCAGTAATGTATTCCTTGCTTACACCAGCTCCTTCCACCCAATACCCTTTTTTT
>NZ_NFIQ01000214.1 GCF_002159455.1 Flavonifractor sp. An306 | reverse complement strand
GGTTTGACACGTTCCCATTGTTCTGTTGTTAATTCATAGCATTTCATACCTCTAGTTTCGCATATCTGCTCCTTTTGTGCAACTTTTATTTTTCAAACAAGCCCTAAGCAGCTTGGAAGCGAATGATAGAGCACAGATTTTTTCTTATATTGGACAGTACTGTCCTAATTTGAAAACTGATCAAAATACTTTTGGGATTGGAAGCGAAGAAGATTTAAGGTTGCTTCTATGGGGGATTGAACAGCGTTTCTATACTACACCTGTCGGCGGAGAACGGCGGATTGCTAATTCTGTGATTCAAATGTAATCCTCTGCATAGCGCTTTTCGTTTTACTTGGTTAGCAGAAAGTAGATTAAAGAATTTTGTTCGTTGCTATAGCAATACAGCAAGTGATAATTAAGCTAATTATCGTGTGTTTTGGGCAATAAAGCGGGCCTCCTGTTACTGGAAGCCCGCTTTCTGTATACCCGCTTGACGCTTGCTCAATAAGTGGCGGTAGAAATTATTGCTGGTGTATTTCGCTGTTTTCCCCGGTCAAGTAGTGCCAGTAGCGTATAAATACCCTATCAAAAATAGCACTTCCTCTTCATATAGCGCACCTGTGACGGGAAGATTTGGCACCTCAGATTTTAACTCTTCCAAAAGATACTCTTCCCCCGACCATTGCACATTCGATTATAGACTGAATCCAGTGATTTAGCCAACCTGGATCGCATGAACGCGGATATGAAGGATAGCACGCTTTCCGAGACAATACCTTCGATAATCTATCAAAAAAATAAATGTTACAGCACTTGTTACCTTGGTGGAAGGATACTTGCAATATAGTAAAAAAGCAGGTAAAATGTAAAAGGAGAATGTTCCAACGGATAATCTCTTATTATCCGCCATTACTGGCGGGGGAGGTGTATACCAATGCGGATACTGGTTCTTGCCGCAGGAAAGGGAAGCCGCTTGAGACCTTACACCGACACGAC
>NZ_NFIQ01000213.1 GCF_002159455.1 Flavonifractor sp. An306 | reverse complement strand
TTCCAGTTTCTCGTGGATTGCTTCATTCAGTTCCATAAGGGACAGAAATTGGCGGTTGCGCAGAGCAGCCAGAATCCAGGTGGAGACCACGCCAACGGAACCCTCCACAAAGGCCTTGTCCTTGGGACTGCGGGGGCGGGCCGGGAGAATGGCGGTGCCGTAGTGCTCCGCCATTTCTTGGTAGGATTTGTTGAGCACAGTCTCTGTACGAGAGTTCTTGACAATACCGGTCTTGAGGTTGTCCGGGGTGAGGATGCGGGTGACGCCGCCGAAATACCGGTAGGCGTTGACATGACCGGTGATCCAGGCCTCCTGCTTCATGTCCAGAAAGGCCTCTGTGTATGCGTAGCCGCTGTATGGCAGCACCGCTACAAACAGGTATGCATCCAGCCGCTCCCCGGTGTCTGTGTCCACCAGAGCTGCCGTCTGGCCCGCCCAGTCCACCTGCATGGTTTCACCAGGCTTGTGTTCCAGGTGCATGGTGGCTTTGGCTTTGTGGACATAGTCTGCGTAATACTTGTTGAACTGAGTGGATTTGTAGGGTAGCTCACCGCTCTGGCGGCATTGCTCACAATATTCCACCCACAGCAGGCTCAGGGTGACGCCGCTCTTCTGCATCTCTCGGTGCACCCACTCATAGTCCGGCATCTTGTAGACAGGGTCCTTTTGCTCGGTTGGAAATAGCCGCTGGGAAACTTCCTGCTGCGACATGGACTGAGCTTGCGGCCAACTAAGCTTCTGTTCCCGCGCCCGGGCTAATGTGCGTGTGACCGTGTTGCGACCACAACCGGTGGCATCTGTAATTTCCCGGTGGGTGAGCCCCAGGCTTTTGAGCCGGAGGATCTCTTTGTGATTGACCATGGTAAGGCCTCCTAAATTGAATTTGCATCTGATGATGCTGAATCCATTTTAGTGGCCATCCTGTCAATGCACCATGACTGCGGTGACCATGCACCATTTCAGCGGTCTGAGTGCACCATTCGTGCGGTCTAAGGGCACCGTTTCAGGCGGCGTATTCA
>NZ_NFIQ01000212.1 GCF_002159455.1 Flavonifractor sp. An306 | reverse complement strand
GGTTTTAAGGAGTACGGCGTCATGCTGTCCCGCCCGGATTGCATTGAGATAGCCAAGGTCATCCGTGAGAACTATTATAGTTTCTCCCCTCTCCCTTGCTATGATGGTTGTACAATAGACCAAGTGTGGTTACAGGATATCCTATCATTTCTAAATGACATCATAACGGATAGTGATATTACTGAGGTTTCTGTGTCTCCACGCAATCAGCCCAATTCCTATGAGGTCTATCCCATTCCTGTGACCACATTTAATGAAGCGATTGAGAACAGCCAATATTCTTTCACACCCAAGGCATTAAAGGAATATCTGTTCCAAGAGGGATTTACTGTGACCAACAAGGGGCAATATGATTATGTAATGCCAATCCCGAATGACGAGAAGAAGAAAAAGCAAAAGTATATCTGTCTCATTAAAGTCAAACTTGATAAGGCCATATCACAGGAAAAACAGGTATGAGGACGGAGATATTAAGTGCCTTCCCCTACTTTGGTGGTAAGGCAGCACTGACGCAAACCATCTGTGAGATGCTGGATTATAGCTGCGAACGGTTTATAGAGCCGTTCGGTGGCGGTGCCCGTGTCCTGTTGAATAAACCACGCCATGCACTGGAGATTTATAACGATGCCAGTGCCGGGCTATGTGCGTTCATGCGGTGTATGAGTGACCCTCAGAAAGCCCAGGAGGTCATAGACAGGCTTTATGATACTCAGTATGATCCTGAGACATTTTATTCTGCCGTACAGCTTAGAAACGAGGTAGAGGACGACTATTTCGACGAGGACAGGAGACAGCTAAAGTTATATCTCAAGCATTTGGAGCAGAAATATAGTGACCCCTCTGTGCTGGATTTGATTGAGGAAATACGCCGCAATCTGAAATCCCATCCGCTGGAAATGGATTTAGGCCCATTGAAAGCATTATCTGGCAGCACAGGATTGAGCACAGAAGAATCCATGCAGCTGACACAGTTTTATGGTGGATTGCAAGGAATTTTAGACTATGTGCGTCCTATATATGATGATGAACTGAACGAT
>NZ_NFIQ01000211.1 GCF_002159455.1 Flavonifractor sp. An306 | reverse complement strand
GACTGCTTTTCCTCGGCCTCCGCCAGCTGGTCCTTCAGCTCCTCCTGCCGGGCCTGGCTCTCGGCCTGCTCCTGCTTCAGGGCGTCGATCTCGCTCTGGGTCACCGCCCCCGCGCCGCCCATGATCATGGTGAACATGGGCAGCAGGATCAGCAGCGCCATAAATCCAGCCAGCACCGCAACCATCACCCGGCGCTTGTCTACCTTCTGCCTCTTTGGTTGTTTCTGTGTCTTAGCCACGTCGCCGTCTCCTTTTCTGCCGTCAGTCTGCCCGCCTACCAGTTGTAGGCACGGATAAAGGAATTATAGAGATCGGGGAAGCACTCCTCCGGATCCACCCGCTGGCCGTTTTTCCGCACTTCAAAGTGCAGGTGGGGTCCGGTCACGTTTCCTGTGGCTCCCACGTCTCCGATGTACTGCCCCTGGGTCACAATCTGTCCCTCGCTCACCGCCCGATAACTCATATGGGCGTACAGCGTGGTGGTACCGTCTCCATGGTCGATGACCACATATTCACCGTAAGACCAGGTGGAGCCGGTACCCTTTTCCGAGATGATGACCTGGCCGCTCTTGGCCGCCGTGATGGGAGTGCCGGTGGTGGCGGAGACATCGATGCCGGTATGGCTGTGGGGCACATGCGTCACCGGATGGATCCGGTAGCCGAAGGCGGAGGTCAGCTTCAGGTTGCTGGCCGGCAGCGGCCACTGGAACCCGGTGCTGGACACCGGCAGCGTCACATTCTGCTGCTGCCGCTGGGCCTCCAGCTCGGCCTGCTTCTTTTCAATATCCGCCTGGATGGCCGCTGCCGCCTCGTCCTCTGCCTCCAGCTGGCGGTTGACCTCTTCCACGTTCTGGTTGAGCTCCTCCAGCACCTTCTCCGCCTCGGCCACCTTGGCCTGCTGCTCGGCCTTCTTGACCTCCTGCTCCTCCTTCACCGCCTGCTCGTCCGCCCGGGCGCTTTCCAGCTCCGCCTGGAGCCGCTCCAGCTCCTCCCGGGTGGCGGTCAGCTCGTCCATGATCTGGTTGTCATAGTCCATGACGGCGTCAATATCCGCCAGCCGGTCCAGCA
>NZ_NFIQ01000210.1 GCF_002159455.1 Flavonifractor sp. An306 | reverse complement strand
TGGAGTGCATAATTTTAAGTGTAAAGGACACCTACATGGACGCACAGGAGGTTATGCACATGACTGATTATAGCAAAATTACCGCCCTTTACTCCCGCCTTTCCGTGGGCGACGAGGACAGGGACGGCGGTGAGAGCAACAGCATACAGAACCAAAAAATCTTTTTGGAGAACTATGCCAGAGGACAGCACTTAACCAATATCCGGCACTACATTGACGATGACGAAAGCGGCAGATTTTTTGACCGTTCTGCCTATTCCCGCATGATGGACGATGTAGAAAACGGAAAAATCGGTGTCTGCATTATGAAAGACCTGACGCGCTGGGGGCGCGACTATCTCCAAGTTGGCAACGCTATGGAGATATTCAGACGGAACAATGTGCGCTTTATCGCGGTCAACAACGGGATAGACAGCGAGAAGCCCGACACATTGGAGTTTGCGCCCTTTATCAACATCATGTCGGAGTGGTACGCAAAGGACATCAGCAAGAAAGTAAAGACCGGCATTAAAACGAAGGGCATGAGCGGAAAGCCGATTGCCACCGAAGCCCCCTACGGCTATATGAAAGACCCGGACAACAAGGATTTTTGGATAATCGACGAGGAAGCCGCCGAGGTTGTGCGCCTTATTTTCCGTCTGTTTATCGGCGGGAAGAACCGCAACCAAATCGCCGTATATCTGACGCAGGAGCAAATCCCTACCCCTACTTTCTACATGAAAGACCGGGGACGGGGAACGTGTAAAAACAAGGCGCTCAATGAGGATAACCGCTACAAGTGGAACAAAGTCACCTTGACCCATATCCTCACGCGGCAGGAGTATTGCGGCGATGTAGTCAACTTCAAGACTACAAAGCATTTCCGGGACAAGCGGAACCACTATGTAGACCGGAGCCAATGGCAGATAACCGAAAATGTGCATGAGCCGATTATTGACCGCGCCGACTTTGAAACCGCACAGCGGATTTTGGAAAACGCGCCCGTCAGACGCCCCAACGGGGACGGGGAAATCCACCCTTTGTCGGGCTTGCTTTTCTGTAAAGATTGCGGCGCAAAAATGCACATCCGCATAGATTAC
>NZ_NFIQ01000021.1 GCF_002159455.1 Flavonifractor sp. An306 | reverse complement strand
GGGGACGGAAACCGCCGCAGGCCGGGCCGCGGGTCTGCTCACAGCGGGGGGAACATAGGGGGCCGCCGTTCTGGTGGCAGCTGTATCCCGCAGGGGCAGGGTAGTCTGGTTGGGGGTCACCGTATCCACGGCCTGTTTGGGGATCAGCCGGGGAGCGGGGGACTCCGCCACGGCAGAGGGCCGGGTGCGGTCGGCCTCCAGGGTGGACTTGACGGCGTAATACACCGCGTCAAATACCTTTTTGTCGCTGCCAAACTTGACCTCCTGCTTGGTGGGGTGGACGTTCACGTCCACCGCGTTGAGCCTGGTGGTCAGGTGGAGAACGCAGCCGGGGAATTTGCCCACCATCTTCTGGTTGGCATAGGCCTCCTCCAGGGCGGCCATCATGGTGCGGCTTTTCACATACCGGCCGTTGACGAAAAAGTGCTGGTAGCCCCGGCTGCCCCGGCAGCAGGTGGGCAGGGAGACAAAGCCGGTTACGCTCATGTCCTCCCCGGAGCCCTTCACCGGGGTGAAGCCCAGGGCCATGTCCCGGCCCAGCACGGCGTACAGGGCGGACTTGAGCTGGCCGTCGCCGGGGGTGAGCAGCTCCTGTTTGCCGTCCCGGAGGAATTTCACCCCCACCTCCGGGTGGGACAGGGCCACCCGCTGGACCATGGCGAAGCAGGCCGCCCCCTCGGCGGAGTCCTTCTTCATGAATTTCAGCCGGGCAGGGGTGTTGTAAAACAGGTCCTGCACCACCATGGTGGTGCCCAGGGGGCAGCCCGCCTCCTCCTGGCTCACCACCACGCCCCCCTCCAGGGACAGGGCGCAGCCCAGCTCATGGGCCTGGGTGCGGGTGAGCAGCTCCACCCGGGATACGGCGGAGATGGCCGCCAGGGCCTCCCCCCGGAAGCCCAGGGTGCCGATGGCCTCCAGGTCATATTCCGTGCGCAGCTTGCTGGTGGCGTGGCGGAGGAAGGCGGTGGCGGCCTCCTCCGGGGCGATGCCGCAGCCGTTGTCGGTGACCCGGATGAGCGCCATGCCGCCGTGCTGGATCTCCACCGTCAGCTTGTCCGCCCCGGCGTCGATGGCGTTCTCCATCAGCTCCTTCACCACGCTGGCGGGCCGCTCCACCACCTCGCCGGCGGCGATCAGGTCGGCCACATGGGAGTCTAGTTGTTGAATGTGGGGCATAGAAGTACCAACTTTCTACCGGGAAAATGGGGCCCCCGCGGGAACCCAGCACAGCGGTTCCCGTGGGGAGAGGAGGCACAGCGGAACGAGAGAGCGTTCCCGTTTACGGGGACGCGAGGGATGTGGAGCATAAACCTACCAACTTTCTAACCGGGGGCCTTACAGGGCCCGTACCAGGGTAACGGCGTTGATGACCATGTGCAGGGCGATGGGGCTCCAGATGGAGCCGCCGTTGTCGTAGCACCAGGTCAGGGCCAGGGACATGGGCAGATACTCCACCATCAGCAGCAGGTAGCGGAAATCCACCGTGCCGTAGGCGTAGACAAACTGCCACACGCAGTACAGGGCGTACACCAGAGTGGAGAGGAGATAGCCCAGAATCCGGCTGTACCGGCGGCTGGTGCCGAAGAGCAGGCCCCGGAACAGGGGCTCCTCCACCACCGGCATGAGCACCACCAGGATCACCACCGTGGCCAGGGGAGCCAGGGCGTACTGCTCCGGGTAGCTGAGCAGGTTGGGGTTTTCCACCGGCAGGGGGATCAGCCACACCAGAAAGGAGAGCACCGCCCACCCCGCAAGGCCGGTGCCGAAGGCGAACAGGTTCTCCGGCAGCCAGTCCAGCAGCAGATGAAAGCCGTGCTTCAAAAAGGTCCAGAACACCAGGAACACCAGGGTGGCCGACAGCAGGTAGTAGACCACGTTGGCCTCGGCCACCGGCAGCTCCCCGTGGAAGGAGCGCTGGACCCAGCCCATCACCCAGGGAAACAGGAGGACGTACAGGGCAAAAAATACCCAGCCCCGGCCCATTTCGGCCTGGGTCAGCTGGGGCCGCCAGGGGCGGCGCTGCCGGTTGTTCATCACGTTTCCCTCCTTGTCCCGTGGGGTGGGTCCTTATACCATCTGTTTGAGCTCAAAGAGCAGATTCATGGCCTCGATGGGGGTAAGGGTGTTCAGGTCCACCAGCTGCAGCCGCCGGGTGACCTCGCTGCCCCCCATGTCGGCCAGGGTCACCTGGTCGGAGACCGGAACCGCCGGGGCCGCGGGCGCCGCCAGGCCCCCCGCCTCCAGCTCGGCCAGGATCTGCCGGGCCCGGGAGATGACCTTGCCCGGCACCCCGGCCAGCTTGGCCACCTCGATGCCGTAGCTCTGGTCGGCGCCCCCCCGGACGATCTTGCGCAGAAAGAGGATGTCGTCCCCCTTCTTCTTGGCGGCAATATGATAATTTTCCACCCCGGGGATGGCCCCCTCCAGGGCGGTAATCTCGTGGTAGTGGGTGGCGAACAGGGTCTTGGCCCCCAGCTTCTTCTTGTCGGCGCAGTACTCCAGCACCGCCCGGGCGATGGCCATGCCGTCGTAGGTGGAGGTGCCCCGGCCGATCTCGTCCAGAATGAGCAGGCTCTTGGACGTGGCGTTTTTCAAAAGCTCCGCCACCTCGGTCATCTCCACCATGAAGGTGGACTGGCCGGCGCTCAGGTCGTCGCTGGCCCCGATGCGGGTGAACACCCGGTCCACCACCCCCACCCGGGCGGAGCGGGCGGGGACGAAGGAGCCCATCTGGGCCATGAGGACGATGAGGGCCACCTGCCGCATGTAGGTGGACTTGCCCGCCATGTTGGGGCCGGTGATGATGGCCACCGTGTGCGCCCCGCCGTCCATGTGGGTGTCGTTGGGGACAAAGAGGCTGTGCTTGAGCACCTTCTCCACCACCGGGTGGCGGCCCTCCACAATTTCCAGGCAGTCGGACTGGTCCACCTGGGGGCGGCAGTAGCCGTTTTCGGCGGCCACGTTGGCGAAGGAGGTGAGCACGTCCACCTGGGCGGCGGCAGCGGCGGAGTGCTGGATGGCCCCCACCAGGGCGGCCGCCTGCTCCCGCACCTGGCAGAAGAGCTGGAACTCCAGGGCGCAGACCCGGTCCTGGGCGGAGAGGATCTCGTGCTCCAGGTCTTTTAATTCCTGGGTAATAAACCGCTCACAGTTGGTCAGGGTCTGCTTGCGGATATAGGTGTCGGGCACCTGGTCGTAGTAGGACTTGGACACCTCGATGTAGTAGCCGAACACCTTGTTGAAGCCCACCTTCAGGCTCTTGATGCCGGTCTTTTCCTTCTCCCGGGCCTCGATGCCCGCCACCAGGTCCTTGCCGCCCGTGAGGATGCTCCGCAGCCGGTCCACCTCGGCGTCGTAGCCCAGGCGGATGAAGCCGCCCTCCCGGACGGAGAAGGGGGGCTCGTCCACAATGGCGGAGGAGATGAGCTCCCGCAGCTGGGGCAGGTCGTCCAGGGCCCGGCACAGGGCGGACAGCAGCGACGACGCCGAGCCCTCCAGCAGCTCCCGCAGCCGGGGCAGCCTGCCCAGGCCCGCCGCCAGGGACACCAGATCCCGGCCCCCGGCGGTGCCGTAGACAATGCGGCCGATGAGCCGCTCCAGGTCGGTGACCTCCCGCAGGGTGGCACTCAGCTCCTCCCGGCGGATGGGGTCGCCCACCAGCTCCTCCACCGCCCCCAGCCGCTTGCCGATGGCCACGGGGGAGAGGAGGGGCCGCTCCATCCACGCCCGGATCAGCCGGTGGCCCATGGGGGTGCGGGTCTTGTCCAGCACCCACAGCAGGCTGCCCTTCTTCTCCTTGGAGCGCAGAGTCTCGGTGAGCTCCAGGTTGCGCCGGGCGGTGAGGTCCAGCTCCATGTACTGCCCGGCGGCCAGCCAGGTCAGGGTGGTGATGTGGGACAGGTCGGTTTTCTGGGTCTCGTACAGGTAGCTCAGAAGGCCGCCCGCCGCCTGGACCGCCCCCTCCGCCCCCTGGGGGACAGCCTCCAGCCCGGAGGTAAACTGCTGTTCGGCGGCGGCACGGGCGGCATCCGCCCGGAACCGGGCCTCCCCTCCGTTTTCACAGCGGCAGTCCAGCTTCTGGGTCAAAAAATCCACCAGGGCGGTGTCGCTGTAGGCCCCGTCGGACAGCATGGCCTCCCGGGGCCCGATCCGGCCCAGCTCGTTGTACAGGCGCTCCTCCCCCTCCGCTCCGGCGGGGAAGAAGGCGGCGGAGAGCTCGCCGGTGGACACGTCGCACACGCACAGGCCGGTGCCGGCAGAGTCCCGGTAGATGGCGCAGATGAAGTTGTTCCGCCCCTCCTCCAGCATGGAGGCGTTCATCACCGTGCCGGGGGTGACGATGCGGATGATGTCCCGGTCCACCAGCCCCTTGGCGGCGGCCGGGTCCTCCATCTGCTCGCAGATGGCGATTTTGTACCCCTTGGCGATGAGCCGGGCGATATAGGCGTCGGCGGAGTGGTAGGGCACCCCGCACATGGGGGTGCGCTCTTCCGCCGGCTTGTTCCGGTCCCGGGTGGTGAGGGTGAGGTCCAGCTCGGCGGACACCAGCTTGGCGTCCTCCTGGAACATCTCGTAAAAATCCCCCAGCCGGAAAAACAGGATGCAGTCCGGGTGGAGCTGCTTCATCTTCACATATTGCTTCATCATGGGGGTCAGTTCCGACGGCATAGCGGTTCTCCTGTTCTAAGCATTGAAATGGGGGGCGGCCCTTATTCCGCCGGCTCCCCGGTGAGGGACCACTTGTTGGCCCCGGTGATCTTCACGTTTACAAACTGGCCGATCAGGGACTCATCCCCCGTCAGCCGCACCAGCCGGTTGCTGGGGGTGCGGGCGGTGAGGCCCTTGTCGTCGGCGCCGTCCACCAGGCAGCGCACCGTCCTGCCGATATAGGCAGCGTGCTTTTCCTCGGAAATCTGGTCCTGCCGCTCCACCAGCCGCTGGAACCAGGCCGCCTTCTCCTCCTTGGAGACCGGGTCCTCCATCTTGGCGGCGGGGGTACCCACCCGGGGGGAGTAGATAAAGGTGAACAGGGCGTCAAAGCGCACCTCGTCCAGCAAGGTCATGGTCTGCTCAAAATCCTCGGCCCTTTCCCCGGGAAATCCCACGATCACGTCGGAGGTGATCACCACGTCGGGGATGGCCTCCCGCAGCCGGCGCACCTTGTCCAGATAGCCAGCACGGTCATATACCCGGTTCATGGCCTTGAGCACCCGGTCGCTGCCCGCCTGGAAGGGCAGGTGAAAGCAGGGGGCGATCTTGGGGGAGGAGGCCATGGTGTCAAAGAGCTTCTGGGAGGCGTCCTTGGGGTGGCTGGTCATGAAGCGCAGCAGAAAGTCCCCGGGGATCTCAGCGGCCGCCTTCAACAGGTCGGCAAAGTCCATGGGCTCCTCCAGGTCCTTGCCGTAGGAGTTGACGTTCTGGCCCAGCAGGGTGATGTCCTTGTATCCCTCTTCCGCCAGGCCCCGGATCTCCTCCAGGATCACCTCCGGCCGGCGGGAGCGCTCCCGGCCCCGGACGTAGGGCACGATGCAGTAGGTGCAGAAGTTGTTGCAGCCGTACATGATGGACACCCAGGCCTTCACCCTGTCCTGCCGGGCCACCGGGATGCCCTCGGCGATGGAGCCGGGCTCGTCGGTGATGTCGAAGATCCGCCCCCGGCGGGTCACCAGCCGGTGCAGCAGCTCGGGGAACCGCCACAGGGCATGGGGGCCGAACACCAGGTCCACCTGGCGGTAGCTCTCCTTGATCTTCTGGGCCCGGTGGGGCTCCTGGGCCATGCAGCCGCACACGCAGATGAGCTGGCCGGGCTTGGCCCGCTTGGTGTGGACCAGGGCCCCCACGTTGCCCAGCACCCGCATCTCGGCGTGCTCCCGGATGGCGCAGGTGTTGATGAGGATCAGGTCAGCCTGGGCCTCGCTGTCGGTAAATTCATATCCCATCTCCCGCAGGTAGCCCCGCAGCCGCTCGGAGTCGGCCTCGTTCTGCTGGCAGCCGTAGGTGTCCACAAAGGCCAGCGGCGGGGTGGGCCGGGCGGCGTTGCGCTCGTGGATCTTCTGGCAGAATTCCCGCTGCCGCTCCACTTCCTGGGGGGTGATGATTGTGGTCTGTTGGTTCAAAGCAGTTCCTCCAAATGATAGGGTCTTAATTTAAAATGATACCACTTTTCCCGGGAAAACACAAGCGGCAAGCCCTTTTCATTGACGGAAACTTTGCCAGCGTATATAATAGAGGCACTTGGAATTTCCCAATGGAGAAAGGCGGCGGACGGCTTGAAAACACTGGTCATCGAGCGGGACGCGCTCAAACACAATATCTCGGTGGTAAAGGAGCGGGCGGGGGAGGCCGTGATCTACGCCGTGCTCACCGGAGACGGCCAGGGGGCCGGTCTGGTGGAGCTGGCCCGGGTCCTCCGGGAGGAGGGCATCGGCCGCTTCGCCGTCAGCGAGGTGGCGGAGGCCGCCGCCCTGCGCAAGGCGGGCTTTGTGGAGGAGGAGATCCTCATGCTCCGCCCCACCACCGACCGGGAGGAGCTGGAGCAGTTCCTGGACCTGAACGTGGTGTGTACCATCGGCTCGGTGGACACCGGCCTGGCCCTCAACGCCGTGGCGGAGGGCCGCTCCACCGTGGCCGAGGCCCACATCCAGATTGACACCGGCATGGGTTTTGGCGGCTTTCTGGCGGAGGAGCCGGAAAAAATCCTCTCAGTGTACCGCAACCTGCCCAACGTGGCGGTGTCCGGCCTGTGTACCCAGCTGCACACCTTAAAGCCCAACGGCAAGGATCTGGACGGCCAGCTGGCCGACTTCACCCAGGCGGTGGACGCCATCCGCGCCGCCGGGTTTGAGACCGGCATCGTCCATGCCGCCGGGTCCTACGCCCTGCTCCACTGCGCCCAGGCCCGTCTGGACGGGGTGCGGGCGGGCTCGGCCCTGCTGGGCCGGTGCCGCCGGCGGCGGGGGGACAACCTGCGCCGGGTGGGCTACGGCGAGGTGGGCATTGAGGAGACCCGGTGGCTACCCAAGGGCCACACCGTGGGGGGCGACCACCCTAAGGCCCTCAAGCGGCCCGTCCGGGTGGCGGTGCTGCCGGTGGGCTACCAGAACGGCTTTGGCCTGGTGCGCCCCCGCACCGACGGCCTGTTTGTGGCCTTCCGCCGGTGGCTGGCCCGGCGGAAGCGCACCGTCCGGATCAACGGCCAGAAGGCCCGGGTGCTGGGTGGCATCGGCGCCATCGAGACCATCGTGGACGTCACCGACCTGAAGTGCTCCGCCGGAGACAAGGCGGTGTTTGACATCGACCCCCTGTTCGCCAGGGGTTTTATGCGGGAATACCGCTGAGAACGCTGAGAAAGGAATGTTACGCTATGCGCGCGGTTGTAACCAGAGTGAAAAACGCCTCCGTCACCATTGACGGCAAGGTGAACGGGGAGATCGGCCAGGGCTTTCTGGTACTGCTGGGGGTGGCCCCCACCGACACCGAGGCCCAGGCGGTGAAAATGGCCGACAAGGTGTGCGGCCTGCGGATCTTCGAGGACGAGAACGAGAAGATGAACCTGAATCTGGAGGCGGTGGGGGGGAGCCTGCTGGTGGTGAGCCAGTTCACCCTGTACGCCGACACCAAATCCCGCCGCCCTGGCTTCACCGGGGCTGCCAAGCCGGACATCGCCATTCCCCTGTATGAGAAGTTCATGGCCGAGTGCGCCGCCAGGGGCTTTACCGTCCAGCACGGCGAGTTCGGCGCCGACATGCAGGTTTTTTCCCAGAACGACGGCCCGGTGACCATTCTGCTGGACACCGATCAGATGTGAGAAAGGGGTAAATTCCCATGAAAATTTCCGTGCTGCAGGTGGGGCCCATCGGCACCAACTGCTATCTGCTGGAGGACGAGAGCACCAACGCCGCCGCCGTCATCGACCCCGGCGGGGAGGGGGCCCGCATCCTGGACCGGGCCAAGGCCGACGGGGTGGAGATCAAGCTGATCCTGCTGACCCACGCCCACTTTGACCACACCGGCGGGGTGGCCGAGCTGTGCAGGGCCCTGCCCGGCGTGCCGGTGTACCTCCATCCCGCCGACGCCCAGCTGCTGGGCACCCAGGTGTTCCCCGCCATCGGGGTGGACACCGTGCCCTACGGGGAGGGGGACACCCTCACCCTGGGAAGCCTGACCATCTCGGTGCTCCACACCCCCGGCCACACCCCCGGCGGGGTGTGCCTGCAGGCGGGAGAGGCCCTGTTCACCGGGGACACCCTGTTCCAGGGCTCCATGGGCCGCACCGACTTCCCCGGCGGCTCCTACGAGCAGCTGATGGCCTCCCTCAAGCGGCTGGGCCAGCTGCCCGGGGACTACCACGTGCTCCCCGGCCACATGGGGGCCTCCACCCTGGAGACCGAGCGGAAAACCAACTACTATATGCGGGAGGCCATGGCCTGACCATTTCCCAGGAAAGGATTTTCCACGCCATGAAACTCTATTTTCACGGCCACGACTACAAATACGCCGCCGAGCAGATGTTATTGACCCTCTTTCAAGATCAGCGGCCGGAGTACCCCGCCGGGCGGCCGCAGGAAGGGGAGGACCACCTGATTCTCTCCCTCAGCCTGGGGAACCAGTGGGCCACCGCCACCGCCGCCCTCACCTGGCGGGGGCAATCCTGCCGGAAAACCCGGCGGTGCCCCCTGCCCCGGTCGGAGGACAAGGTGGCCCGGGACCGGGCCTTTCAGCAGATTTTAAAGCTGGCCTTTTACCAGGCGGGCACCGCCCTGCTGGGCTATGAGCCCCCCTGGGGGGCCCTCACCGGGGTGCGGCCGGTGAAGATCCCCACCAAGGCCATGCTGGCCGGAGCCACCCCCGCCCAGGCGGAGCGGGTGCTGAAGGACACCTATCACGTCTCCCCCCTCCGGCGGGCGCTGGCCATGGACTGCGCCAAAGCCTCCCTGGCGGCCTCGGCCTCCTTGCAGCCAAAGGAGGTGTCCCTCTATGTGGGCATCCCCTTCTGTCCCACCCGGTGCGCCTACTGCTCCTTTGTCTCCGCCGACGTGGGCCGGTCCCTGAAGCTCATCGACCCCTTTCTGGAGGCCCTGTCCCGGGAGATCGCCGCCACCGGCAGGGTGCTGGAGGAGGCGGGGCTAAAGGTGCGCACCATCTACTTCGGAGGCGGCACCCCCACTACCCTGACGGCCCAGCAGCTGGACCGGGTGATGGGGGAGCTTTCCGACCGCATGGACCTGTCCGGCTGCACCGAGTACACGGTGGAGGCCGGCCGGCCGGACACCATCACCCGGGAAAAGCTGGCGGTGCTGGCAAAGCGGGGGTGCGGCCGGGTGTCGGTGAATCCCCAGACCATGGAGGACCATGTGCTCTCCGCCATGGGCCGCGCCCACCGCTCGGCCGACATTCTGGAGGCCTTCCGCCTGGTGCGGGAGAGCGGTATCCCCTGCGTCAACATGGACCTGATCGCCGGACTGCCCGCCGACACGCCGGACGGCTTCCGCGCCTCCCTGGACCGGGTGCTGGAGCTGGCCCCGGAGAATATCACCGTCCACACCCTGGCCCTGAAAAAGGGCTCCCGGCTCATGGAGGAGGGCTCCGCCATCCCCTCCGGGGGCGACGTGGCCGCCATGCTGGATTACGCCTGGGCCGCCCTGCGCTCGGCGGGGCAGGCGCCCTACTACCTGTACCGGCAGAAGTATATGTCCGGCTCCTTTGAGAACGTGGGCTGGTGCCTGCCGGGCACCGAGAGCCTGTACAACATCTGCATGATGGAGGAGCTGCACACCATCTTGTCTCTGGGGGGCGGCGGCATGACCAAGCTGGTGGACCCGGCGGCCGGGCGCATTGTCCGCATCGCCAACCCCAAGTACCCCAAGGAATATTTGGAGCGGATCGACGCCGTGTGCGCCGAAAAGGCCCAGGCGGTCCGCTTCTACCAGTCAGAACAGGAGGGATAACGTATGCCCTATCAGCTCAGCGACATCAACCGGGGCCTGGAGACCGACCCCAAGGGCTTTCTGGAGCAGTGTGACGCCGCCTATCAGAGCCGCATCGACGCCGCCGTGGACCGCATCCTGGAGCGGATGAAGGTCAGCCCCATCGTGCTGCTGTCCGGCCCCTCCGGCTCGGGCAAGACCACCACCGCCCTCAAGCTGGAGCAGGAGCTGAAGCGGCGTGGGGTGAACACCCACACCATCTCCATGGACAACTACTTCAAGACCCTCAACCGCAAGACCGCCCCCCGGACGCCGGAGGGGGACATCGACTTCGAGTCTCCCACGCTGCTGGACATGGAGCTGCTGGACGACACCTTCACCAGGCTCTCCCGGGGGGACTGGGTGATCGTGCCCAAGTTTGAGTTCGCCCGGCAGATGCGCAACGACAGCCGGGGCACCCCCCTGAAGCTGGACAAGAACGAGATCGCCATTTTCGAGGGTATTCACGCCCTCAACGACGACATCTTCAGCCGCCATCCCGAGGCCACGGGGCTGTACATCTCCGCCCGCTCCAACGTGCTGGAGGGGGAGGAGATGCGCTTCAAGGGCACCTGGATGCGCATTTCCCGCCGGGCGGTGCGGGACTACAACTTCCGGGGCACCGACCTGCTGGAAACCCTGATGATGTGGTATAATGTGCGCCGGGGGGAGAAAATGTACATATCCCCCTTCAAAAACCGGGCCAACATCATCATCGACTCCTCCCTGCCCTACGAGCCGGCGGTGTTCGCCAACTACGCCGACGTTCTGGGCAAGGCGGTGGACCAGGTGCCTGGGGACAACCCCCGGTACAAGGAGTTCCACGACCTGGTGGATTCCTTCCGGTACTTCGCCCCCCTGGACCCGGCGCTGGTGTCCGGGGAGTCCCTGATCCGGGAGTTCATCGGCGGGGGCAGCTATCACTATTCCTGAAAACCCACCATTTACGAAAGAAGGCAGAACGACATGTCAGAATGTACCCACAACTGCTCCACCTGCGGGGAGAGCTGCGCCGAGCGCACCGCTCCCCAGGACCTCCAGGTGCCGGTGAACGGCCTGTCCCACGTGGGCAAGGTCATCGCCGTGGTCAGCGGCAAGGGGGGCGTGGGCAAGAGCCTGGTGACCTCCTCCCTGGCGGTGGCCATGCGCCGGCTGGGCAAGAAGGTGGGCGTGCTGGACGCCGACATCACCGGCCCCTCCATCCCCACCGCCTTCGGCATCCACACCCGGGCCGAGGGCAGCGAGCTGGGCATCTACCCCGCCGAGACCCGCACCGGCATTGAGATCATGAGCCTGAACCTGCTCACCGAGCACGAGACCGACCCGGTGGTGTGGCGGGGCCCCGTCATTGCCGGGGCGGTGAAGCAGTTCTGGACCGACGTTATCTGGGGGGACGTGGACTATCTGTTTGTGGATATGCCCCCCGGAACCGGCGACGTGCCCCTCACCGTGTTCCAGTCCCTGCCGGTGGACGGCATCGTGGTGGTCACCTCTCCCCAGGACCTGGTGAGCATGATCGTCACCAAGGCGGTGAAGATGGCCGAGATGATGCACATTCCTGTGCTGGGCCTGGTGGAGAACTACTCCTACTTCCAGTGCCCCGACTGCGGCAAGCGCCACGCCATCTTCGGCGAGAGCCGCATTGAGCAGGTGGCCAAAGAGCTGGGGCTGAAGGTGCTGGCCCAGCTGCCCATCGACCCGGCGGTGGCCGCCGCCTGCGACAGCGGCCGCATTGAGGAGCTGGAGCACAACTATTTGACCCAGGTAGCCCAGGCTCTGGCGGAGCAGGAAGGATAAGGGACGGATTTTCACAAATCGTTCACATTCGGTTCAAAACAGGTTCACAGCCGGGCTTTAGGATAAAACCGTGGTCAAAAAGACCACACTCCCTCTCTTTCCTCTCTTCTTTCAATTCCGGAAACACAGGCCCGCGTAGGCGGCGGGCCTGTGTTTCTGCATTTGGGCAAAAAAAGGGCGGGCGGCCCACCGGCCGCCCGCCCTTTTTTCGTTACGCGAACACCGTCTGTACCAGTACCATGTACAGGATGGTGCCGCCGAAGATGCTCAGCAGGTTGTTGTGCTTCCACAGGTGGAGGGCCACCACCGCCGCCACCGAGATGAGCTGGGGGGCCCAGCCCCCCAGGGAGAGGAAGGACAGGTCCTTCAGGCAGTAGATGATGAGCATGGCGATGATGGCGGGGGGGAGCACCCGGCCCAGGTAGAGCACCAGCTTGGGGGGCGAGGAGCCCCGGTCAAAGAGCAGGAAGGGGAGGGCCCGGGTGAGAAAGGTGACGACGGCCATCACTGCGATGGCGGCGATGGCTCCGGCGGTAGTCAGCATGATTTCTCCTCCTTTTCCTCCAGCCGGTCCCGCAGCACCAGCAGCACCACCACGATGACGGCCAGGGAGACGATCAGCATCTGCTGCTGGCCGAAGACCTGCCCCAGGATCATCAGGCATACAATGGTGACGATGCCGCCCAGCAGGGCGGGCAGGTGCCTGGCGTAGGCCTTCCACTGGTCCACGGCGATGACCACGAACAGGGCGGTCATGGCGAAGTCGATGCCCTCGGTGCTGATGGGGAGCACCGCCCCCGCCACCGCGCCGATCACCGAGCCCAGAATCCAGTAGCTCTGGTCCAGCAGGGCGATGGCGAAATAGAAGTTCTTGGGATTCACCCCCACCGGGGCCTGGGCGGAGGACAGCAGGGCATAGGTCTCGTCGGTAAGGGAAAAGATCATATAGAACTTCCGCCAGCCCATGCCCCGGAACTTCTCCAGCATGGACAGCCCGTACACCAGATGGCGGAAGTTGATGAGCAGGGTCATGAGAGCCACGGTACCCAAAGAGGCGGCGGCCGCCAGCAGGCTCACCCCCAGGTACTGCCCCGACCCGGCGTAGATGGTGAGGCTCATGAAAAAGGCCCAGATAAAATTATATCCGATGTCCTGGAGCATGAAGCCGAAGGCCATGCCGATGGCCAGATAGCCCATGAGCACCGGCACCGTCACCGGAAAGGCGGCGGCAAGCGCTTTGCGGTCCATGTTCATCCACTTCTTTCTCTGTTTGGTCGGTGTTCCATTTTACACACTTTAGCTGGGAAAAGCAATACCGGCGGCACAATTTTGTCCCCCTACACAGTGCGCATTGTATTTTCCAGAAAAATCTGTATAATACTCAATAAACCATTCTGAGGAGCGAACCTATGGACAAACTTCTGTTTCTCTACAATCTCCACGCGGGAAAGGGGATGCTGCGGGGCAAGCTGGCCCCGATCCTGGACGCGCTGACCGAACACTGGGACGTGACGGTTCACCCCACCCGGGGCCCCGGAGACGCCACTGACACCGCCCGGGCGCGGGCGGGGGAGTTCAAACGCATCGTATGCTCTGGCGGCGACGGCACCCTCCACGAGGTGGTCAACGGCCTGATGGCCCTGCCGGAGGGGGAGCGGCCGGAGGTGGGGTACATCCCGGCGGGCACCACCAACGACTTCGCCAAAAACCTGAGCCTGCCCGGCACCCTGAACGAGGCCGCCGCGGTGGCGGCGGCGGGGGCGCCCCGGCCGGTGGATATCGGCACCTTCAACGACCAGAGTTTTCTCTATGTGGCCGCCTTCGGAGCCTTTACCGACGTGGCCTACAACACCCCCCAGCAGGCCAAGAATCTGCTGGGCCACCTGGCCTACGTGATGGAGGGGGCCACCCGGCTGGGCTCCATCCAGCCCCACCCCATGACGGTGGAGTACGACGGAGGCACGGTGTCCGACGGCTTCTGCTACGGCATGGTGTCCAACACCATTTCGGTGGGGGGCTTCAAGGGCACTCCCGCCCAGCCGGTTGCCCTGGACGACGGGCTGTTTGAGGTGGCCCTGGTGCGCCAGCCCCAGAACCCCCTCCAGCTCCAGGGCATCTTCAAGGCCCTGGCCAACATGGCCGACGACGAGGGCGGGCTGGTCACCTGCTTCCGCACCAGCAAGCTGCGCATCGTCAGCCAGGAGCCTCTGGACTGGACCCTGGACGGGGAGTTCGGCGGCACCCACCGGCAGGCGGAGATTATCAACCGCAAGCGGGCGGTGACCATTGTACACGGAGCGTAAGAGAGAAGATGGACTATCAAGCGGGACGTTATGACGTGGCGGTGATCGGCGCCGGCCACGCTGGAATTGAGGCGGCCCTGGCCGCCGCCCGGCTGGGCCTCAGGACCCTGTGCTTTACCGTCAATCTGGACGCGGTGGGCAACATGCCCTGCAACCCGGCCATCGGAGGCACCGGCAAGGGCCATCTGGTGCGGGAGCTGGACGCCCTGGGGGGCGAGATGGCCAAGGCCGCCGACCGGGCCTGCATCCAGTACCGGCTCCTGAACCGGGGCAAGGGCCCGGCGGTGTGGTCCCTCCGGGCCCAGGCCGACCGGCGGCGGTACCAGGAGGTGATGAAGCACACCCTGGAAAAGCAGGAGAACCTGTGGGTAAAGCAGGCGGAGGTCACCGACATTCTGACAGAGGACGGACATGTATCCGCCGTGCGCACCGTCTATGGGGCGGTATACCAGGTGAAGGCCGCCATTATCGCCTCGGGCACCTACCTGGGGGGCCGCACCATCGTGGGGGAGGTGGCCCGGGACTCCGGGCCCGACGGCCTGGCCGCCGCCAACGCCCTCACCGATTGTCTGAAAAAGCTGGGGCTGTCCCTCCGCCGGTTCAAAACGGGCACGCCCCCCCGGGTCAACGCCCGCAGCGTGGATTTCTCCCAAATGGAGCTCCAGCCGGGGGACGAGAAGGTGCTGCCCTTCTCCTTTGAGACCAAAATCCCCCCGGAAAATCAGGCGGTGTGCTGGCTGACCTACACCAATGAACAGACCCACGCCGTGATCCGGGCCAACCTGGACCGCTCCCCCCTGTACGACGGCACCATCGAGGGGGTGGGCCCCCGGTACTGCCCCTCCATTGAGACCAAGCTGGTCCGCTTCCCCGACAAGGACCGGCACCAGCTCTTTGTGGAGCCCATGGGGCTCAACACCGAGGAGCTGTACATCCAGGGCTTTTCCTCCTCTCTGCCGGAGGACGTGCAGGTGGCCATGCTCCGCACCATCCCCGGCCTGGAGGAGGCCGAGATGACCCGCCCGGCCTACGCCATCGAGTACGACTGCGTGGACCCCACCCAGCTTCTGCCCACCCTGGAGCACAAAAAAGTGCCCGGCCTGTACGGGGCCGGGCAGTTCAACGGCTCCTCCGGGTATGAGGAGGCCGCCGTCCAGGGCTTTGTGGCGGGGGTAAACGCCGCGCTGAAGATTCTGGGCCGGGAGCCGCTGATCCTGCGCCGGGATCAGGGGTATATCGGGGTACTCATCGACGACCTGGTGAGCAAGGGCACCGACGAGCCCTACCGGATGATGACCTCCCGCACCGAGTACCGGCTGCTCCACCGGCAGGACAACGCCGACCGGCGGCTGTGCCCCATCGGCCACGCCATCGGGCTGGTGAGCGACCAGCGGCTGGCGGAGGTGGAGGCCAAGTATGCCGCCGTGGACCGGGAAATCAAGCGCCTGGAGCACACCGGCACCAGAGACGGGCGGCTGTGCGATCTGCTGCGCCGTCCGGAAAACAGCTACGACAGCCTGGCCGGCGTGGACCCGGGGCGGCCGGAGTTATCCACAGAGATCACCCAGGCGGTGGAAATCGCGGTGAAATACCAGGGGTACATCGACCGGCAGCTGCGCCAGGTGGCGGAGCAGCGGAAGATGGAGGACAGGCCCCTGCCCCCCGACCTGGACTACCTCCACATGGAGGGCCTGCGGCTGGAGGCCCGGCAGAAGCTGGATCAGATCCGGCCGCTGAACCTGGGACAGGCCAGCCGCATTTCCGGGGTCAGCCCGGCGGATATCGCCGTGCTGCTGGTATTTTTGGAGAAGTAAGGAGCAGATATGGAACCCATTGTTTTGGGCCTGTCCGGCGGGGTGGACTCCGCCGTGGCGGCCACCCTTTTGCAGCGGCAGGGCTTTGCCGTCACCGGCCTCTATCTGGACATCGGCCTGGGGGGCTCCGGCAGGGAGGACGCCGCCGCCGTGGCGGACCGGCTGGGCATCCCCCTGAAAATCGCCGACATCCGGCAGGAGCTGGAGCGGGAGGTCTGCGCCCCCTTTGCCGCCGGGTATCTGGCGGGCCGCACGCCGCTGCCCTGCGCCATGTGCAACCCGGCGGTGAAGTTCCCCGCCCTGTTTCGTCTGGCGGAGGAGATGGGGGCCAATTATGTTTCCACCGGCCACTACGCCAATGTGGACAACGGCGTGCTGAAAAAGGGAAGGCCCGCCAACGACCAGTCCTATATGCTGGCCCGGCTCACCAGGGCCCAATTGCAAAAAGTAATCTTTCCCCTGGGAATGTACGAAAAGCGGGAGGTGCGGCAGCTGGCCCGGGAGTTCGGCATCCCGGTGGCCAACAAGCCCGACTCCATGGAAATCTGCTTCATTCCCAGCGGGGATTACGCCGCCTGGCTGGAGGAGCATGGGTTTTCCACACCTGTGGGAAACTATGTGGATAACTGTGGAAAGGTGCTGGGGCAGCATAAAGGGATTCACCATTACACCCTGGGTCAGGGGAGAGGACTGGGGGTATCTGGGCCCCACCGGTACTATGTGTCGGCCATCCGGCCGGAGACAAATGAGGTGGTGCTCTCCGACGGGTCCGACCTGGGCCGGGAGGTGGTGTATGGCGCCCAGCCCAACTGGCTCGCCATTGACGGCCTGACCGGGCCCATGGAGGTGACGGTGCGGCTGCGCCACTCCCGGACGGAGCAGGAGGCCGTTTTGTCCTCCGATGGGGAGGGGATCCGGCTGGACATGAAAACCCCCGCCCGGGCCCCCACACCGGGGCAGCTGGCGGTATTCTACCAGGGGGACGCCGTAGTGGGGTCGGCCTGGATCCTGTAGCAAAACAGAAAAATGGGGCCCATTGCCGTTCAGGCAATGGGCCCCATCTGCTTTCTTACAGCGTGAGCTGTCCGTTCTGTCTGTAGAGCTGATTGGAAATATCCCGGCTCTTGTCGCGGAATTCCCACCAGGTACGCTCCAGAAGCTCCTTGAGCACATATTCCTTGGGCCGGTCGCCGGCCTGGGTGTTTTGGGAGGGGCGGTCATATTTGTAAAAGTAGCTGCTGTCGTCACGGCGCTTGAGCTCGCTGTTCAGCGCGGAGTAGCTGTCCCCGTAGGTCTGCGACAGCTCCTCCACCGCCCCCAGCACCCGGTCAATCTCGCCATAGATATCCTGGGCGTTGGGGTCAATGCGCCAAAAATCCGTGCCCTTTCCAGAAAGGGGGTTGGATTGGCCCAACGCCGCCGAGACCGCTTTATTGGTCAGGTCATAGTCCGCCAGATCCTGAGCAATGGACAAATACCCGTTGACTTCGGCTGCGCCCTTCCGCAAAAAGGTATCCCTGGTCTCTTTGACCAGGTCCAGCATGGCCTGTACCTGCTCCAGGCTCATCTGCTCCGGCAGAGCCGTCTTGCCGTCCAGCATATCCTGATATTCCTGTATGGTCTGGTCAAAGGCGGAGAGCTGATCCTGGTACTCGGTCACCGCCTGCCAGGCGCTGTCGGCCTGGACCTTCATAATCTGCATGAACGACGCATACACTTCCAGAACCCCGGTGGGCAGATTTTCCAGAACGGAGTTCTGCGTCTCCAGAACCGAGGAAAGCCGCAGCTCCACACGGTCCCGGAGGGTGGTCTGATTTTGAGCCTCCTGGAAATTCTCCGCCACCCGGCCAAGCACATCCTGGGCCGGCCAGTTCTTTCTTAACACTTCACTCTGCGAACCGTTTACCTGTATGGACGGGTTACCGCCCCAAGCTCCCTGGGCAAACGGAGTCAGATTGGACACAAACACCGTGTTCACCCCTTCTCATTGATCCTTGGAAATGGAAGATTCTCTCTGTTTATACCATCGGCATATTTGAGAGAAAATTAACGCTTACAGCCCGAAATACATAAAAAGGGCCTGATACAGTTCACCTGCATCAGGCCCCGTTTCGTTATTTCAACTCCAGACCGTTCAGATACCGCCGCGCCAGATCAAAGCCGTGGCTGGCGGCGATGTGGCGGATGCGCTGGCGGCCCATGGACAGGTGGACCTGCCGCACCCAGGTGCCCTCTGGGGTGGCCAGGGCGATGAACACCAGCCCCACCGGGTTGCCCCGCTCGTCAGGGTCGGGGCCCGCCACGCCAGTGGTGGAGATGGCCAGGTCGCAGCACAGCACCCGCCGGGCGCCCTCCGCCATGGCCCGGGCCACCGGCTCGCTCACTGCGCCGTACTGGTCCAGCAGGGCCTGGTCCACCCCCAGGACAGTGTGCTTCACCTCAGTGGCGTAGCTCACCACGCCCCCTCGGAAGGCGGCGGAGGCTCCGGGCAGGTCGGTAAACCGCTTGGCCACCAGCCCGCCGGTGCAGCTCTCGGCGGTGCCCAGGGTGAGACCCTTCTCCTTCAGGCCGTCCAGTACCACCCGCTCCAGGTTGGGCACGTCCACCCCGTACACCAGGGGCCCGAAGTGGGCCTTCAGCTCGGCCTCCACCGGGTCGATGAGGGCGTGGGCCGCCCCCTCGGTGTCCGCCTTGGCGGTGATACGCAGCTCGCACTCCCCCTCCTTGGCGTAGGGGGCCAGGGTGGGGTTGGTCATGGCGTTCATTTTATCCCGCAGCTGGGCCTCCATGGCCGACTCCCCGATGCCGATCAGCTTCAGGGTGCGGGAGGCGATCACCCCGTCGGACAGCTCCTTCAGGTAGGGCACTACCCGGTGGGTAAACATGGCCTTGCACTCCCGGGGCGGGCCGGGCAGCATGATCACCCGCACGCCGTCGGCCTCAAAGGCCACGCCGGGGGCGGTGCCCCAATCATTCTCCAGCACAGTGCAGCCCTCGGGCAGCATGGCCTGCTGGTAGTTGTTCTCGGTCATGGGCCGGTCGGGGTGGAGGTTGCGGAAATAGGCCTCAATCCGTTGGGCGGAGGGCTCATGAAACACCAGCTTTTTGCCAAAGCACGCCGCCAGCACGTTTTTGGTCAGATCGTCGCAGGTGGGGCCCAGGCCGCCAGTGGTGAGGATGATATCCGCCCGGGTTTTGGCGGTCTCCACGGCGGCCCTCAGCCGCTCCGGATTGTCCCCCACCACGGTGTGGTAGTAGACGTTGATGCCCAGGGCGGACAGGCCCTGAGAGAGCATCTGGGCGTCGGTGTTGGCGATGTTGCCCAGCAGAAGCTCGGTGCCCACGGCGATGAGCTCGGCGGTATGAGACATGGGAATGCACTTCCTTTGTTGGATTGGGGAATCGGGGTTACACCTGCACCCGCTCGATGCCGTCCACGGCGGCCTTTACCAGGCCCTCCACGTCCAGGGCGGCCTCGGCGGCCTCCAGCTCCCCCAGCACCGGGCGCAGCCGGGGGTGGCGGGGGGTGAACACGGTGCAGCAGTCCTCGTAGGGGAGGATGGAGGTCTCAAAGGTGTTGATCTTGCGGGCAATGCGGACGATCTCCTCCTTGTCCATGCCCACCACGGGGCGCAGGATCGGCAGGGAGCAGACGGCGGTGGTGGCCCGCATGGCCTCCATGGTCTGGCTGGCCACCTGGCCCAGGCTCTCGCCGGTGACGATGGCTCCGGCGCCACACCGGGCGGCCACCGCCTCGGCAATGCGCATCATGAAGCGGCGCATGAGGACGGTAAACAGCTCCTCGGGGCACTTGCGCCTCAACTCCTCCTGGATGGTGGTGAAGGGCACCACATGGACGGTGAGCCGCCCGCACCAGGGGGTGAGCAGCTTGGCCAGATCCAGCACCTTCTGCTTGGCCTCCTCGGAGGTGTAGGGGTAGGAGAAGAAGTGGACCATTTCCAGGGCAATGCCCCGCTTGGCGATCATCCAGGAGGCCACCGGGGAGTCGATGCCGCCGGAGAGCAGACTCACCGCACGGCCTCCCACCCCCACCGGCAGGCCGCCGGCTCCCGGCTCCGGATCGGCGTGGACGTAGGCGGCGTAATCCCGCACCTCCAGATACACCGTCAGCTCCGGGTGGTGGACGTCCACCTTCAGGTTGGGGTACTTCTCGTCCAGCTCGCCCCCCACGTACTGGGACAGCTGGATGGAGGTCATGGGAAAGCTCTTGTCCGCCCGCTTGGACTCCACCTTAAAGGTACGGGCGGCGGCCAGCTTGTCCCCCAGGTACTCAATGGCGGTACGGAGCATGGCGTCGGCGTCCTTCTCGCAGGAGCGGGCCCGGCTGAGCCCCACCACGCCGAACAGCTTGGTCATGGCCTCCCAGGCCCCGTCCATATCACACTGGTCGTTCTTGGGCTCCACGTACATGGTGGACTGCTTGGAGTACACCTTGAAGTCCCCGTGGGGCCGCAGGCGGCGCTTGGCGTTGGCGATCAGCCGGTCCTCAAAGGTCCGCCGGTTCAGGCCCTTCAGCACCAGTTCCCCCAGCTTCAGCAAAATAATCTCGTTCAATGTTCGTTCTCCTTATCTATGTTTTGATAGATATTTCATTATACGCCGGCTCAGCGCCGCAGGTGGGCGCTCTCCCGGTACTGGATGGCCTCGGCCAGGTGGTCCACCCCGATGCCCGCCGCCCCGTCCAGGTCGGCGATGGTGCGGGCCACCCGCAGGATCCGGTCGTAGCTGCGGGCGGTGAGGCCCAGCCGGTCAAAGGCCCCCTGGACGAGGGCCGAGCCCGCTCCGTCCAGGGCGCAGAATTCCGCCAGCTCCCTGGGGCCCATCTGGGCGTTGCACGCCGGGCCGTCGGCGCCGAAGCGGGCGGCCTGGATGGCCCGGGCGGCATCCACCCTGGCCTTGATGGCGGCGGAGGACTCCCCCTGGCTCCGGCGGGAGAGCTCCTCAAATTCCAGGGGCGGCACCTCCACATACAGGTCGATGCGGTCCAGCAGGGGCCCCGACAGCTTGCCCAGGTACTTTTCCACCGCCTGGTGGGTGCAGCGGCACCGGCTGCCGTAGCCGTACCAGCCGCACTTGCAGGGGTTCATGGCGCACACCAGCATGAACCGGGCGGGGAATTTCTCGCTGCCCGCCGCCCGGCTGATCACCACCTGGCCCTCCTCCAGGGGCTGGCGCAGGGTCTCCAGCACGTCCTTGTGGAACTCGGGCAGCTCGTCCAGAAAGAGCACCCCGTTGTGGGCCAGGGAGATCTCCCCCGGCCGGGGGATGGGGGAGCCGCCGCCGGCCATGCCGGTGGCCGAGATGGAGTGATGGGGGGCGCGGAAGGGCCGCTTGAGCAGCAGGGGATGCTGGGCGTCGGTGAGGCCCAGCACCGAGTGGACGGCGGTGGCCTCCATGGCCTCCCGCCGGGAGAGGTCGGGGAGGATGGACGGCAGCCGCCGGGCCAGCATGGACTTGCCCGACCCCGGCGGGCCCACCATGGCCAGATTGTGCCCGCCGGCGGCGGCGATCTCCAAGGCCCGCTTGGCGTTGTCCTGGCCCTTCACGTCGGCAAAGTCGGGGGAGTTCAGCTCCTCCGCCCCGGGGATCCAGACCTGGGCGGGGGAGAGGGGGGCCTCCCCCCGCAGGTGGGCGGCCAGCTGGCCCACGTCCTCCACCGGGTACACCGTCAGTCCCCCGGCCAGGGTGGCCTCGGCGGCGGAGGGGGCGGGCACATATAAGGTGGTGATCCCCGCCGCTTTGGCGGCCAGGGCCATGGGCAGCATGCCGGGCACCGGCCGCAGCCTGCCCGACAGGGACAGCTCCCCCACAAAGGCGCTGCCCGGCTCCGGCGGCTTGAGCTGGCCCCCGGCGGCCAGCACCCCCACCAGGATGGGCAGATCGTACATGGTGCCCCCCTTTTTCCGGTCGGCGGGGGCCAGATTTACCGTAATGCGGGACACCGGAAAGGTGAAGCCGCAGTTTTTGACGGCAGAGCGCACCCGGTCCCGGGCCTCCTTCACCGCCGCGTCTGGCAGGCCCACAATCTCAAAGGCGGGCAGGCCGGCGGACAGATCGCACTCCGCCCGCACCTCGTAGCCCGACACCCCGGACAATCCCAGAGAGCGCACCTCGCACAGCACAACATCACCGCCCTTTTTCCAGTATACCGCTTCCTGATGGTTGATTATACCACACTTGCGCTCCGGTGGAAAGGGCCTGACCGGCGGCCCCGGAGGGCCCTTGTCCGGCCGCAGCTGACCCTGTGATCAGGGGAACTTCTTAAACTGGCTGTTTCAGTACCTCTGGTTTTATTTTTATTCGCTCCCCACCCCCCTTGTTTGGCCCATTTTTGTGGCAAAAGGCACAAATTCCACCTGGCTTTTGGAACAGAACAGAAAATTTTTGTTTTAAAGTAAGAATGGATTTACAAACGGGAGGGATGGTGATAAAATGAAGGCGTTTTAGGAGTATATTCCTGTAAACAAATGGGAACTGCCAGGGTAATGGGAATCAGGCCCGGTCTGTTGTGGGGACGGGGACAGATTCCCATTGCCCTGGAATAACGAACAAGGAGGAATCGTTTCTATGGCGAGAAAGCTGAAAACCATGGACGGCAACACCGCTGCCGCTCATGTGTCCTACGCCTTCACCGAGGTCGCGGGCATCTACCCCATCACCCCGTCCAGCCCCATGGCCGACAATGTGGACCAGTGGGCCGCTCAGGGCCGCAAGAACATCTTCGGCACCACCGTCAACGTGGTGGAGATGCAGTCTGAGGCCGGCGCCGCCGGTACCGTCCACGGCTCCCTGGCCGCTGGCGCTCTGACCACCACCTACACCGCCTCTCAGGGCCTGCTGCTCATGATCCCCAACATGTACAAGCTGGCCGGCGAGCTGATGCCCTGCGTGTTCCACGTGTCCGCCCGTACCGTGGCCACCCACGCCCTGAACATCTTCGGCGACCACTCCGACGTCATGGCCTGCCGCCAGACCGGCTTTGCCATGCTGTGCGAGTCCAACCCCCAGGAGGTCATGGACCTGGGCGCCGTGGCCCACCTGGCCGCCATCAAGGGCCGCGTCCCCTTCCTGAACTTCTTCGACGGCTTCCGTACCTCCCACGAGATCCAGAAGATCGCCATCTGGGACAACGACGACCTGGCCGATATGGTGGACATGGACGCTGTGGAGGCCTTCCGCAAGCGCTCCCTCAACCCCGAGCGGCCCGTCATGCGCGGCTCCCACGAGAACGGCGACATCTTCTTCCAGCACCGTGAGGCCGCCAACAAGTACTACGACGCCATCCCCGGCATCGTGGAAGAGTACATGGGCAAGGTCAACGCCAAGCTGGGCACCAACTACCAGCTGTTCAACTACTACGGCGCTCCCGACGCCGACCGGGTCATCGTGGCCATGGGCTCCATCTGCGACGTGGCCGAAGAGGTCATCGACTACCTCAACGCCCACGGCGAGAAGGTGGGCCTGGTGAAGGTCCGCCTGTACCGACCCTTCCGCGCCGACAAGCTGCTGGAGGCCATTCCCGCCACCGCCACCAAGATCGCCGTGCTGGACCGCACCAAGGAGCCCGGCGCCCAGGGCGACCCCCTGTACCTGGACGTGGTCACCGCCTTTGCCAACGCCGGCCGTCAGGCCACCATCATCGGCGGCCGCTACGGCCTGGGCTCCAAGGACACCCCGCCCAGCAACGTGTTCGCCGTGTATGAGGAGCTGACCAAGCCCCAGCCCAAGCGGCAGTTCACCGTGGGCATCGTGGACGACGTGACCTTCACCTCCCTGGAGGAGAAGCCCGCCCCCAACACCGCCGCCCCCGGCACCATCGAGTGCAAGTTCTGGGGTCTGGGCGGCGACGGCACCGTGGGCGCCAACAAGAACTCCATCAAGATCATCGGCGACCACACCGACAAGTACGTGCAGGCCTACTTCCAGTATGACTCCAAGAAGACCGGCGGCGTGACCATCAGCCACCTGCGCTTCGGCGACGAGCCCATCCGCGCCCCCTACTACATCAACAAGGCCGACTTCGTGGCCTGCCACGTGCCCGCTTACATCGTCAAGGGCTTCCCCATGGTCCGGGACGTGAAGGACGGCGGCGTGTTCCTCATCAACTGCCAGTGGAGCGACGAGGAGCTGGATCACCACATGCCCGCCGTGGCCAAGCGCTACATCGCCGAGCACAACATCCAGGTCTACACCATCAACGCCATCGACCTGGCCATCGAGATCGGCATGGGCAAGCGCACCAACACCATCCTGCAGTCCGCCTTCTTCAAGCTGGCCAAGGTCATGCCTGAGGCCGAGGCCATCGGCTACATGAAGGACGCCGCCACCCACTCCTACCTGAAGAAGGGCCAGGACGTGGTGGATATGAACCACAAGGCCATCGACATGGGCGCCACCGCCTTCCACAAGTTCGAGGTCCCCGCCTCCTGGGCCACCGCCGAGGACAAGGCTCAGACCGAGCACCTGGAGGGCAACGCCGCTACCGTGAAGATGGTGAAGGAGATCATGGAGCCCGTGGGCCGCATGGACGGCGACAGCCTGCCTGTTTCCGCCTTCGCCAACGGCCACGAGGACGGCACCTTCTGCCAGGGCGCCGCCGCCTACGAGAAGCGTGGCGTGGCCGTCAACGTGCCCAAGTGGGATTCCACCAAGTGCATCCAGTGTAACCAGTGCTCCTACGTCTGCCCCCACGCCACCATCCGTCCCTTCGCTCTCACCGAGGAGGAGGCCAAGAACGCCCCCGCTCAGTCCAAGATCGTGGACATCAAGGCCGGCAAGGGCAAGGGCGTGTACAAGTTCGCTCTGGCCGTCAGCCCCCTGGACTGCATGGGCTGCTCCGTGTGCGTGAGCACCTGCCCGGTGAAGGCTCTGACCATGGTGCCTCAGGAGTCCCAGGCCGCCCAGCAGGAGGTCTTCAACTACATGGTGGCCAAGGTGGCCCCCAAGGCCGACGTGGAGGACACCACCACCGTCAAGGGCAGCCAGTTCAAGCAGCCCCTGCTGGAGTTCTCCGGCTCCTGCGCCGGCTGCGCCGAGACCGCCTATGCCCGCCTGATCACCCAGGTGTGCGGCGAGCGGATGTTCGTCTCCAACGCCACCGGCTGCTCCTCCATCTGGGGCGGTCCCGCCGCTACCTCTCCCTACACCGTCAACAAGGAGGGCAAGGGTCCCGCCTGGGCCAACTCCCTGTTTGAGGATAACGCCGAGCACGGTCTGGGCCTGTACCTGGGCCAGAAGGCCATCCGCGAGCGCCTGGCCGACCAGACCCGCAAGCTCATCGCCATCGACTATGTGGACGAGGGCATCGCCGCCGCCGCTCAGAAGTGGCTGGACACCATGGACGACGGCGTGGCCAACGGTGAGGCTGCCAAGGCCTACATCGCCGCCATGGAGGGCCACAAGGCTCAGGGCGACGGCTGCACCTGCGAGGCCTGCACCCTGGTGCGCGAGATCCTGAAGGAGAAGGAGTACCTGAACAAGAAGTCCGTGTGGATCTTCGGCGGCGACGGCTGGGCCTACGACATCGGTTACGGCGGCCTGGACCACGTCATCGCCTCCGGTGAGGACGTCAACATCTTCGTGTTCGACACCGAGGTGTACTCCAACACCGGCGGACAGGCCTCCAAGTCCTCCAACATCGGCCAGGTGGCTCAGTTCGCCGCCGCCGGTAAGACCCAGCCCAAGAAGAGCCTGGCTGAGATCGCCATGCAGTACGGCTACGTCTACGTGGCTCAGATCGCCATGGGCGCCAACCCCAACCAGACCCTGAAGGCCATCACCGAGGCTGAGAGCTATCACGGCCCCTCCCTGGTCATCGGCTACGCCCCCTGCGAGATGCACTCCATCAAGGGCGGCATGGCCAACTGCCAGGTGGAGATGAAGAAGGCTGTGGACTGCGGCTACTGGAACCTGTTCCGGTACAACCCCGCTCTGAAGGCCGAGGGCAAGAACCCCTTCACCCTGGACTCCAAGGCCCCCGCCGGCGGCTATCAGGAGTTCCTGATGAACGAGGCCCGCTACGCCTCCCTGACCCGCGCCTTCCCCGAGCGCGCCAAGGAGCTCTTCGCCCGCAACGAAGAGGCCGCCAAGGAGCGGTACGAGCACCTCACCCGTCTGGTGGAGCTGTACAAGTAAGTGCAAACACCAAGACCCCCGGGCATTGCCCGGGGGTCTTTCCGTTTTTGCTATTGGGTTACGCCCCGCTCCACATACCGGCCAGCACGGCAAAGCAGGGCAGGGTGAGGATGCAGCACAGGGTGGTGAGGGTAACCAGCTGGGCGGCGGTGCCGGCGTCCCGGCGGTACTGCTGGGCGAAGATGGAGGTATAGCCCGCGGTGGGGGTGGCGGCCAGGATCACCAGGGTGGTGTACATCACCGGCTCCAGCCCCAGCGGCAGGAGCACCAGGGCCGTCACCAGGGGCAGGCCGATGAGCTTGAGCAGGGCGGCCAGGTAGAGCCGGGGGTTGCGGAAGGTGGCCCCCAGGTCGGCCCCCGCCATCTGGGCGCCGATGACCACCATGGCCAGGGGGGTGTTCATGCTGCCCAGGAAGGAGGCGCCGTCGGCCAGCACGGAGGGCAGGCGGAGGTCCAGCAAAAACAGCCCTACCCCCGCCGCCGAGCCGATGATCCCCGGGTTGAGGAACATCTTTTTGACGGAAAAGCCCTCCTTGCCGCCCATAAGCAGCACGCCGTGGCTCCAGGCAAAGAGGGTGAAGGCCACCTGGCCCACAATGGCGAACACCATGCCCTCCTCGCCCAGCACCGCCTGGATCAGGGGCAGGCCCATGAAGCCGATGTTGCCGTACATGGCGCCGTAGCGCAGCACCGTCCGGGTGTCCGGCCCCTGCCGGTGGAAAAACAAACAGGCCAGCAGGGCGGAGAGCAGGTACAGCCCCAGGGACAGCGCCATGCACAGCCCCATGACCTTCATCAGCCGGGGGCTGCGGGGCATCTGCAGGGTGTCTATCATCAGGCAGGGCACCACCACGTACAGCAGCAGAAAGGTGACCTGGGACAGGGTCTCCCGGCTGAATTTGCCCGCCTTGGTCAGGGTATAGCCCACGGCCATCATTAAAAACAGGGTCCCCACCTGAGAGGCCACCAGCAGAAAATTGTCCGCCACGCCGCATTCCTCCTCCGCTTCTCCTAGACAAACGTAGTTCCATTATACCTGTTCCCCGGGAAATTGCAAACCGGTTGACAAAGCCGCCCCCCTGCGGCTATACTGAATTGCTGGTCTTACATGGAAGGAGGGGGCGTCATGGCCGGTCATGCCGGACGGCAAAAGGGATACCTGAAGCTGTTTGCCTCCTATTACAAGCCCCATTGGAAGCTGTTTTTATTGGATATGGTGTGCGCGCTGTGCATCTGCATTGTGGACCTGCTCTTCCCCATGGTGTCCCGCTGGTCCATGCAGACCCTGCTGCCCCAGAAGCTGTTCGCCGCCTTTTTCGGGGTGATGGCCGCCCTGATCGGGGCCTACGTGCTCAAAGGCGGGCTGTACTACATCGTCACCTACTGGGGCCACCTGCTGGGTGTACGGATGGAGGCGGACATCCGGAGGGACCTGTTTGCCCACATGCAGGACCTGTCCTTCTCCTTCTATGACAAGAACCGCACCGGCCAGTTGATGAGCCGGGTCACCGGGGACCTGTTTGAGATCACCGAGCTGGCCCACCACGGCCCGGAGGATTTGTTCATCTCGTCGGTGACCATCCTGGGGGCCTTCTGCATCATGCTCACCGTCCAGTGGCGGCTGGCCCTGGTGGTGTTCGCCGTTATCCCCATTTTCATCCTCTTTACCGCCCTTACCCGGAAAAAGATGATGCGGGCCTCCATTGAGGTAAAGGCCAAGCTGGCGGGGATCAACGGGGAGGTGGAGTCCTCCATCTCCGGTATGCGCACCGCCAAGGCCTTCGCCAACGAGCAGGCCGAGAGCGCCAAATTCAACGCCGCCAACGACCAGTTCCGGGGGGCCAAGCGGGGCTACTACCGGACCATGGCCTTCTACCAGTCGGGGATGGAGTTCTTTATGGGTATCCTGTCTGCCCTGGTCATCGCCTACGGCGGCTACCTCATCATGATGGGGCAGATGGACTTCATCGACCTGACCACCTTCGCCCTGTACGTCACCACCTTCATTACCCCCATCCGCAAGCTGTCCGCCTTTGTGGAGCAGTTCATGCAGGGCATGGCGGGCTTCAAGCGGTTTGTGGAGCTGATGGGGGTGGAGCCCGACATCCAGGACGCCCCCGACGCCAAGCCTCTGGAGCATGTGAAGGGGGACATTCTGGTGGACGACGTGACCTTCCGGTACGACTCTTCCCCGGAGCCGGTGCTGGACCACGTCACCCTCCACGTCCGCCCCGGCGAGACGGTGGCGGTGGTGGGTCCCTCCGGCGGGGGCAAGTCCACCCTGTGCCAGCTGATCCCCCGGTTCTACGACGTCACCGGCGGCCGGGTGCTGGTGGACGGCCAGGACGTGCGCGCCCTCCAGCAGCGCTCCCTGCGGGAGCACATCGGCATCGTGCAGCAGGACGTGTTCCTCTTCGCCGGCACCATCTACGACAACATCCGCTACGGCCGCCCCGACGCCACCGAGGCGGAGGTGGTGGAGGCCGCCCGCCGGGCGGAGATCTATGACGACATCATGCAGATGCCCGACGGCTTCCAGACCCAGGTGGGGGAGCGGGGGGTGATGCTCTCCGGCGGGCAGAAGCAGCGGGTGTCCATCGCCCGGATCTTCCTCAAGGACCCGCCCATCCTCATCCTGGACGAGGCCACCTCCGCCTTGGACAGCGTCACCGAGGCCCGCATCCAGTCCGCCTTTGAGGAGCTGGCCCGGGGCCGCACCACCCTCATCATCGCCCACCGCCTCTCCACCATCCGCTCCGCCGGACACATCATCGTCATCGACGGCTGCGGCATCGCCGAGGAGGGCACCCATGAGGAGCTGATGGCCAAGGGGGGCGAATACGCCCGGTTATACAGCCTCCAAAAATCGGTTTCCGTATAAAAAAACGGGGAGCGGCGGTCCGCTCCCCGTTTCTTATACCGCCTGATAGCGGTTCTGTCCGTCCTCCACCCGGCAGGTGACCCGGCCCTGGACCATCAGCCGGTCCAGGTGGGACATGCACTCTCCCACGGCAAACCACTTCTGGGCCACCGGGAACTCCGCCCAGTTCCTGGCCCGGATCTTCCAGGTCATGTACCCCGCCAGCTCATAGGCCCCGGCGCCGGGGTGATTTTTCACCGCCTGGAAGGCCTCCTCCAGCCGCTGGCAGTGGTGCTCCTTCAGCTGGTCCACCCGGGCTGCCAGATCCCCGGCGGCCCGGTGGCCGGGGAGGCAGCGGACGGGGGCATAGGCGCGGATGGCGTCCAGGCTGTCCAGATAGGACCCCAGGGCGTCGGGCATCTCGGGCCAGGAGGTGATGTTGGGGGTGATGTCAAAGAGCACGTGGTCTCCGGTGAGCATCAGCCCCTCCTTCTCCAGCCAGAAGCACATCTGGCCGGGGGTATGGCCGGGCATCAGCAGGGCTTTGAGCTGAAAGCCCCCCGCCTCCAGCACCTGGCCGTCGGACAGGCTCTCATAGCGGCCTCCCTCCGGCGGAGCCATGGAGCGGGCGGGATTGGTGTGCTCCATATCCGCCAGCAGCTCGGCCGGAAAGCCCTCGGCGGCAAATCTGCGGGTGGTATTCTCCCACCGCTGGGCCCGCTGCTGCTTGGTGCAGTCCAGCATGGGCCGGTCCAGACTGCTGACGTAGATGACCCCCCGCTCCCCGGCGGCCTCGGGGGCCAGGCCGGCGTGATCGGAGTGGAGGTGGGTGAGCAGCACGTCCACGTCGCCGGGTCCCAGGCCCAGCTCGGCCAGCTGGGCGAAAAGGGCCTGGCGGCAGGGCTCCTGCCGGAAGCCGGTGTCCACCAGCAGGGGGCGGTCTGTTCCCCGGATGAGGTAGGCGTTGAGCTCCTTCAGGGGGTTGCCCGGCAGGGGCACAGGGATGCGGTACAAATTGGGTATAATCTGTTCTGGCATGGGTCAATCTTCTCCTTTTTTCTTTTTTTTGAAACGATTATATCCTATTTCGCCGGGATATGCTATACTGTTCTTCGATAAGGAGGGAGTCCATGACCAAAACCGAACTGCTGAACAAGCTGGCCCGGGACGGGGAGGAGCGGCTGCTGCTGGCCCGCACCCTGGACAAGCTGGAGCTGGCCCAGAACCGGGGCGTGCCCAGCCACACCGGCTTTCTCTCCCCCCATGAGCGGGCCGCGGTGGAGGGTCTGCTCCGGGCCTGCGGCTACCCCCGCCACCTGTTTTCCGGCGGCTTTACTGACGCCGAGCGGACGGTGTGCGCCTTTCTCCCCGACTGGCTGGAGGGGGCGGACTGGCTGGCCGGAGCCGGGTATAACCCCATCCGGGCGGTCCGGTGCAGCTGGACCGGCGGCAAGCTGACCCACCGGGACTTTCTGGGGTCCATCCTGGGCCTGGGACTGGACCGGGAGAAGGTGGGGGACCTGCTGGTGGGGGAGGGCAGCTGCGACGTGCTGACCCTGGAGGACGTGGCCGACTTTCTGCTGCTCCACCTGGATCAGGCGGGCCGGGTGAAGCTGAAGGTGCGCGCCATCCCCCTGGAGGAGCTGAGCCCGCCGCCGGTGCAGGTGAAGGCCGTCCGGGACACGGTGAGCTCCCTGCGGCTGGACGCGGTGGCCGCCTCCGGCTTCTCCCTGTCCAGAGGGAAGGCCGCCGACCTGATCTCCTCCGGCAAGGTGCAGCTCAACCATCAGGAGTGCCTCAAGCCCGACCGGCCGGTGGCCGAGGGGGACGTGATCAGCTGCCGGGGGCTGGGCAAGTGCGTGGTAAAAGAGGTGGGCGGCCCGTCCAAAAAAGGGCGTATCATGATTGGATTGGAGCGGTATATCTAATGGACGAGAAAAAGATCGCGCGCATCAACGAGCTGGCCAAAAAGGCCAAGAGCGAGGAGGGCCTCACCCCGGAGGAGATGGTGGAGCGGGACCTGCTGCGGCAGGAGTATATCGCCGCCTACCGGGACAACCTGGTGGCCCAGCTGGAAAGCACCGTCATTGTGGAGCCCGACGGCACCCGGCACAAGCTGGGCAAAAAGCCGTAACAACAAAAAATATCCGCCCTCCGGCTTCGCCGGAGGGCGGAGTTTTTATCTCATTTACCAGCCGAAGGGGAAGTTGTAGTAGTAGTTCCCGCCCTGCTGGGGCTGTTGCTGCTGCTGGCTCTGCTGCTGGGAGTTGTACTCCTCCTGGAGCTGCTCCATGGCCGCCTGGGTGGTCTGGTTATCCTCGTCCAGGGTGACGGTCACATCCACGCTCTCCCCGTCCCGGTAAACGGTGAAGGTGACCTTGTCGCCGGCCTTGCGGTCCTGGACGGCGGACTTGAGGGAGTCGCTGCCCTCCACGGTCTGGCCGTCCACGGCGGTGATGATGTCTCCCACCTGCAGGCCGCCCTTGTCGGCGCCGGAGTCCTCCAGAACGGCCAGCACCTCGGCGCCGGCGGGCACGCCGTAGCGCTGGGCGGCCTCATTGACGTCGCTCATCAGGATGCCCACGTTGGGCTTGCCGGTGACATAGCCGTTCTCCATGATGGAGGTCACCATGTCCTTCACGTCGTTGATGGGGATGGCGAAGCCCAGGCCCTCCACCGAGGCCTCCGAGCTGGAGCTGGAGGACAGCTTGGCGGAGACAATGCCGATGACCTGGCCGTACTCATTGAACAGGGGGCCGCCGGAGTTGCCGGAGTTGATGGCGGTATCGGTCTGGAGCATGTTCATCACGGTGCCGTCGCTCATGGTGACGGAGCGGTCCTTGGCGGAGACGTAGCCGCCGGTAAAGGTGAAGGTCAGCTCGCCCAGGGGGTTGCCGATGGCGTACACGCTCTCGCCCACGTTGAGGGAGTCGGAGTCGCCCAGCACCACGGTCTGCAGGTTGCCCACGTCCACCTTCAGCACGGCGATGTCGTTGTCCTCCTCGCCGCCCACCAGGGTGGCGTCATAGCTCTTGCCGTCGGCAAAGAACACGGTGATATCGCTGACGCCGTCGATGACGTGGTAGTTGGTCAGAATGTAGCTGGTGGTGGAGTTGGAGCTGATCACGAAGCCGGAACCGGACACGGCGTTCTTCACGGTATAGCCCCACACGTTGGTGTCCACATTGCCGTTGACGCCCACCACGGCGCCCAGGTTGGCGGCGTAAATCTCCTCGGGGGTGAGGACGGTCTGGCCGTCCACATTGGCCAGGGAGACGGCGGTGGTGTTGCCGGTGCCCTGGTAGATGACGCTGGAGCCGCCGGCCAGCCGGCTGGCCGCCCACATGCTGCCGCCGCCCACCAGGCCGCCCACCAGGGCGCAGCACAGGCCCAGGGCCACAAACTTGGTCGCGGCGCGGTTCTTTTTCTTGGGGGGCTCACTTCCATGGACGTGGAACTGATCGGTCTCTATGATGGGCTCCCGCTCCTCAGGGGGTCTGTTATAATCGCTGTAATACATGACGCTTCGCTCCTCTTTAACGGGTTTCAATTCCTTTTTGGAACGAGTTTAGGATAACCGCAAATTGTGTATAAAACATGAAGAAAATTTGCATGTTTTTTAAATTTCCCCCAAAACTGCCACGGACAGTTTCAGCAGATACTGGTCGTACCCCTTGCAGCACAGCTCGTCCAGCAGCACGTCCTCCAGCACCCAGGGGCCCAGCTGGAGCCCCCGTTCCCCGGCGTGGGCGAACAGGCGGGCGTACCCCTCCCGCACGGTGTCAAAGCTGCCGGCGTGGCAGTAGACCAGGTACCGCCCCGCCGGGGCGGTGAACAGCTCCACCCCCGCCGGAGGCTGATCCACCTGGGTGTAGCAGCTGGTGTACCCGTCCCAGTCCCCCCGCCGGGCGGCGGCGGTGGGCATGAGGGCCCCCAGGGCATAGGGGCTGTCCACCCCATGGGCGTCGCAGTACTCCAGGTGGCGGGCCATCACGTGGGCAAACTTCTCCTGGTCGGTGATGCCGGCGGCGGGGGTGACCACGTACCACCGGTCCGGCTGGTCCTCCAGCTCCACCCGGCCGGGAGTGAGGGCCATGGCCCGGCGGGTGAGCTCCGCCTTGCGTCCCATCAGCCGCCGGATCCGCTCCAGCCCCGCCAGTTTCCGGGTCAGGGCGGCCTGCTCCCGGTCCAGCAGCTCCAGCAGCGCCGCCGGGCTGCGCCGGTCCAGGTAGGAGCGGATCTCCGCCAGAGGCATCCCCAGCTCCTTCAGGGCGGCGATCACATGAAATACCTCGATCTGGGCCGGGGCATAATAGCGGTAACCGTTTTCCCCCCGGAGGGCGGGGGAAAAAATGCCGATCTCGTCATAGTGAAACAGGGTGTGCCGCTTGACCCCGCACAGCCGGGCAAACTCCCCGGTGGTAAAGCCCATTTTTTTCTGGGACATTTCGCCGCCTCCTCTTGACTTTCGGGTTACCCGATAGTTTATCATAGGCGGAGCACAAGAGGAAGGGGGAATTTTGGATGAAAAACCGGCTGGACCAGGACTTTACCCTGGGCGGGCTGCTGCGCTTCGCGCTGCCCACCACCATTATGATGCTGGTCACCTCTTTCTATACCATTGTGGACGGGGTGCTCACCTCCCGTCTGGTGGGGGAGAACGCCCTGGCCGCCATCAACATCGCCTATCCCGCCATCAGCGCCATGCTGGCGGTGGGGATCATGCTGGGCACCGGCGGCAGCGCCGTGGTAGGCCACCGGATGGGGGCGGGGGACATGACGGGCGCCCGGCGCACCTTCGGCTTTCTGGCCCTGGCGGCGGTGTGCGCCGGGGGGCTGTTCGCCCTGGTGGGGGGCCTGTGGCCGGAGGAGCTGGCCCGGCTGCTGGGGGCCAGCGACCTGCTGGAAAAGGACGCCGCCATCTATCTGCGCATCCAGCTGCTCTTCGCCCCTATGGCCATGCTGCAGCTGCTGTTTGAGAGCTTTTTCGTCACCGCCGGCCGGCCCGGCCTGGGGCTGGGGCTGACCATTGCCGCGGGGATCACCAACGGGGTGCTGGACTGGGTGTACATGGGCCCGCTGGGGCTGGGCATCGCCGGGGCGGCCATCGCCACCGTCACCGGCTTCTGCATCCCGGCGGGGTGCGGCGCTCTCTTTTTCCTGCTGCGGCGGCAGGGCCTGCGGTTCGCCAAGCCGGAGCTCCGGTGGCGGCTGCTGGGCCGGGCCTGCTTCAACGGCTCGTCGGAGATGGTCACCAACCTGTCCACCGCCGTCACCACCTTCTGCTTCAACGCCATCATGCTCTCCCTGCTGGGGGAGACGGGGGTGGCCGCCATCACCATCCTGCTCTACGCCCAGTTTTTGCTGGTGTCCCTGTTTCTGGGCTTCTCCATGGGGGTGGCGCCGGTGTTCAGCTTCAACCACGGAGCGGAGCGGTATGACCGGCTGCGCTCGGTCTTTTCCCACTGCGCCCGGTTCATCCTGCTGGGGGCGGCGGCCATCTTTGCCCTGGCCCAGCTGCTGGCCCCCGTCATCGTGGGGGTTTTCTCCCCGCCGGGGTCCCAGGTGTTCGACCTGGCCCTGGGGGGCTTCCGGCTGTTCGCCCCCGCCTTTCTGTTCGCCGGGGTGAATATTTTTGCCTCCGCCCTCTTCACCGCCCTGGGGGACGGGCGGCGGTCGGCGCTGATCTCCTTCGCCCGCACCTTCGGCTTTATCATGACGGGGCTGCTGCTGCTGCCCCGGCTGCTGGGGGTGACCGGGGTGTGGTTGGCGGTGCCGGCGGCGGAGGCCCTGAGCTGCCTGCTCTCGGCAGGCCTGCTGTGGCGCAACCGGCGGATGTACGGCTGGGGCGCCCCGCCCGCTTCCACGTAAAAAAACACCTTACCCGTTTGCGCCGGCTACAAACGGGTAAGGTGTTTGTTTTATTTGTTTTTCTTGCCGTTGGCGGCAGCCTTTTCCGGCTGCGCGCTCTCGACCGTGTCGTCCGTGTCCCAGCCGCCGGGATAATTGGGGCCAAACTCCAATTCCGGCACCGGGGGAGCCTTGGGCTCGGCAGGGGGCTGGTGGTCCTTGGGTCTCTCCATCATGGTGGTGCGGCCGTTGAGCCTGCCGCCGTCCTCAATGACCAGGGACACCGTCTCAATGTCGCCCTGGATATGACCGGTCCGCTCCAGGCACAGATGGTCTTTCACCGTTGCGTTGCCCTCAATATTGCCCGCGACCCGCAGCACATTCACCGCCACAGGCCCTTTCACCGTACCGGAAACCGCCACCGTGAGGGCTCCATCCAGGGAAATTTCACCCTCCACTATGCCTTCCACCCGCACGGTCCCTTTTCCCTTCAGCGTACCGGTGAGGGTCATCCCCTTGCTGATCACCGTATCCGCTTTCACCTGCGGAGCATATGCCGAGGTCTGACTGGATGACTTTGCAAAAGACGGTGTCCGTTCCTCCATAGTTTCCTCCTCTTCCAATTCCAGCTCCGGAGCCATTTCTGTCTCTTCTCCGAATTCGTTTGGTCCACCCTTTAATGTTTTAAAAAATCCCAATCATTCCACCTCCATTACACCGGCCCAAACATATGTCAGATTATAGCGAATCCTCGGAAAAATAGCAAGACTTTCCCCGAAAAATGGAAACGGGCGGCCCTTACGGCCGCCCGTTGCACATCCAAAAAAGCCACGTGGCCAAAACCAGCTGGGCAATGAGGATCGCCGGCAGGCCCCACTTGAAATACCAGTGGCGGGTCTTGTGGTGAAACAGCCGCATCCCCAGAATGGCGCCGGGGGAGCCCCCCAGAACGGCCACCAGGAAAAAGGTCTTTTCCGGCACCCGCCAGGCCCCCCGGCGGGCCCGACCCTTGTCCGCGCCCATGAGGGCAAAGTCCAGAATACTGAGGGCCAGCACCCACAGCCCGATCCACTTCAGCATCCGTCCACCCCCAGGGCGGCCACCAGGCCGCCCCTTTTTTTGCTGGTCTCATACCACAGCCGCAGGTTGATTTCCAGCTCCTCGCCGCTGTCCAGAATGGAGACCTTGTCCCCGTCCAGGGCCACGATGGTGACCCAGTGCCACCAGTCCAGCCGCTTTTCCAGGCCGTTGTGGAGGTTGAGAAAGGCCACCGGGCAGTCCCGCTCCAGACTGGCCGCCACAAAGGCGGCGGCCTGCTCGTAGGGCGGGCGCTTGGTGCGGGCGGCGGGAACGGGGAACAGGGCGGGGGAGAGCTCCAGCCCCACCGACCTGGCGTAGGCCGCCATGCCCTCCACCATCAGCTCCGGCTTGTTCAGGCCGTGGAACACCGGGGTGACATACTCCCACACCCGGCCCATCAGGGCGGTGAAGGCCTCCCGGCCGGTCACATCCTCCCGGCACAGGGGGGACAGTTCGGGGTGGGTCCGGGAGACGTAGGCGAAGATCACCGAGGCGGCGGTGGGTCCGCACCCCGCCAGCCGCTGCCAGCGGTCGGGATACCACTCCTGATCCGCCCCGCGGGTCACAGCTCCCTCCGGGCCCAGGATATCCAGCCGCTCCGGCTGGGAGAGAGACGCCCGGTACGCCATCTTATACGTTGAACCGGAACAGGACGATGTCCCCGTCCTTCATCACGTACTCCTTGCCCTCGGAGCGGACCAGCCCCTTCTCCTTGGCGGCGTTCATGGAGCCGCAGGCCATCAGGTCGTCGAAGTTGACCACCTCGGCCCGGATGAAGCCCCGCTCGAAGTCGGTGTGGATCTTGCCGGCGGCCTGGGGAGCCTTGGTGCCCTTCTTGATGGTCCAGGCCCGGCACTCGTCCTCGCCAGAGGTGAGGAAGGAGATCAGGCCCAGCAGGGCATAGCTGGCCTGGATGAGCCGGTCCAGGCCGGACTGGGCGATGCCCAGATCGTCCAGGAACATTTTCTTCTCGTCGCCGTCCAGCTCGGCGATCTCGGCCTCCAGCTTGGCGCACACAGGGATCACCTGGGCCCCCTCTCTGGCGGCCAGCTCCTCCACAATCTTGTAGTAGGCATTGCTGTGGCAGTCGGCAAAGCCGTCCTCGTCCAGGTTGGCGGCGTAGATGATGGGCTTGAGGGAGAGCAGCTCGGCGGTGGCGATGATGGCGGCGTCGTCCTCGTCGCAGTCAAAGGACCGGGCGGAGTTGCCGTCGTTGAGCCACCCCTTCAGGGCGGTGAACACCTCCACCTCCCGCAGGTACTTCTTGTCCCCCTTGGCGGCCTTCTGGGCCTTGTCGATGCGCCGCTCCACCATCTCCACGTCGGCCATGATCAGCTCGATGTCGATGACTCCGATATCCCCGGCGGGGTCCACCGGCACGTTGGTGCTGGTGTCAGCCACCACGTGCATGATGTTCTCGTCGTCAAAGCAGCGGACCACGTGGACGATGGCGTCGCACTCCCGGATGTTGGCCAAAAACTTGTTGCCCAGGCCCTGGCCCTGGCTGGCCCCCTTGACCAGGCCGGCGATGTCCACGAACTCCACCACGGCGGGGGTGGTCTTTTTGGGGTGGTACATCTCGCTCAGCGCGTCCAGCCGGCTGTCGGGCACGGCCACCACGCCCACGTTGGGGTCGATGGTGCAGAAGGGGTAGTTGGCGCTCTCGGCGCCGGCGTTGGTAATGGCGTTGAACAGGGTGCTCTTGCCCACGTTGGGCAGACCCACGATACCTAATTTCATCTATCCACACAGCTCCTTTATTTCCAATGCGGCAAAACGGTCGCTCACATAACTTTGTATTATAACATAGGATTTTGTGTTCCTCAATAGCCTTCCGGCAGTAAAATCCCCACGTTTTCCCCATTACAGGGTTTGCTTGGGGGGCTCCAGCCACCTGCCGAAACAGTAGTAGAGCAGCATGGCCAGGGAGGTGGTGGCCCAGGTGATGGGATAGCTGGCCTCCACCATCACAATACTGTGGTTGAGGGGCACGGCCAGGAAGATCCACGCCAGCCGCAGCCCGCATACCCCGAACACGGTGATGAGGGTGGGCACCAGGGACTTGCCCGCCCCCCGGATGGCTCCCGAGAGCAGCTCGATGAGGATATAGGTGATGTAGCTGGGGGCCAGGAAACGGACCATGCCCACCCCGATCTCCAGCACGTCGTGGTCGGGGGTAAACACGGTGAGGATGGGCCGGGCGAAGAGCACCATGATGGCGCTGATGCCCAGGGTGATCACCGCGCTCATGGCCACCGACACCCGCACGCCCTTTTTCAGCCGGTCGTATTTGCCCGCGCCGTAGTTCTGCCCGGCGAAGGTGGTGATGGACTGGGCCATGGCGGTAATGGTCATCCAGAAGATGATGTCCATTTTGCCGTAGGCGGTCCAGGCCGCCACAGCGTCGGTGCCGAAGGAGTTGATGGAGGTCTGAATGACGATATTGGAGATGTTGTACATCACCGACTGCAGTGCGGTGGGGATGCCCACCTGCAAAATGGCCCGCAGCGGCTGGGGATGGATGGTCATGGATCTGGGAAACAGCTGGAAGGGCATCCCCTGGGCCCGCACCAGAGAGAGGACCACCAGCACGGCGGAGAGCAGCTGGGAGGCCACCGTGGCAATGGCCACCCCCAGCACCCCCAGCTGGAACCCCACCACCAGCAGCAGGTCCAGCACAATGTTGCACAGGGAGGCGGCAATCAGAAAGTACAGCGGCCGCCGGGAATCTCCCACCGCCCGCAGCACGGCGGTGCCCATGTTGTACACCAGGTTGGGGATCATCCCCAGGAAATACACCTGCAGATAGAGAATGGCGCCGGGCAGGGCGTCGGGGGTGGTATTCATGGCCCGCAGGCTCCAGGGGGTGAGCAGAAAGCCCGTCACCGTGAAAAAGGCCCCGGCCAGAACCGAGAGAAACATGGCGGTGTGGACGCTCTTGTGGACATCCTCTCCCATGCGGGCGCCGTAGCGCTGGGCGATCGCCACCACCGCGCCGCTGGCAAGGCCGGTAAAAATGCCCACCGTCAGGTTGACAATGACGCCGGTGGACCCCACCGCCGCCAGGGCGGTCTTGCCCACAAACCGGCCCACCACCACCGTGTCCACCGTGTTGTAAAGCTGTTGAAAAAAGGTGCCGAACCACAGGGGAAAAAAGAAGGCCAGCAGTTGTTTCCAGATCACGCCCTGGGTAATGTCGCCGGTCTGTCCCAGCCGCACGGAAATCCCTCCTGAACAGAAAAATGGCGCGGTCCCAGCAGGGGCCGCACCAAGATTCTACACGGTTTTCCCGGGAAAGGCAAGGGGGTTCTCTTTAAACGGGCTCGGCCCCGGAAAAGGGTCTTTTCTCCACAAACTGCCCCTTGCAAAACTCGAACATATGTTGTATACTCTACTCGAACATAAGTTCTGTCAAATGGATGGAACTTTTCCACGTTCCAGAGCGTCTATGTGGATAACAGGATCTTTGGTCCGTTCTATTGGACCCCATTTGCGGGACAATGGGCACAGAACAGGAGGGAGCGCCATGGAGACCATTTACTATCATCTGAACGCCACCCGGATCACCCAGGGCGGGAACCGGAAGGTGTCCGGCGGGGAGGAGCTCCGCTGCGTGGTGCTGCCCAAAAAGGTCAGGCCCGCCCCGGCGGAGGGAAAGGTGTTGGACTTTACGGCTTACCGCCAGGCGCTGGAGCCGGAGTCCGCCCCGCCGGCGGAGGAGCTGCCCCGGCAGACCCGGCAGACGGAGGAGCCCGTCCCCAAAGGCCGCCCGTCCCCCTGGCTGGTGGCGGAGGTGTGCGCCTCGGCGGCGGTGGTGCTGTGTACCGTGCTCACCGCGCTGGGGGTGCTGCTGCACTGAGCCCGCCTGGATTTTGTTTCAAAAACGCAGCGTGCTGCGTTTTTGAAACAAGCGAAAACCCTGATATTCCAATGACTTCCGCCGCCGGCGTTTCAAAAATGAAACACCGGCGGCGGGCCTTTTTTTGCCGCTTTTTGGCAAACCCCTGGGGCCGTAGGTTTTCCTGTTTTTTCCGTCGGTTGGTAAAGTTGGCACGAAAATTGCAAAGTTTTTACATTTTTTGCAGGGATGGTCCTTGACCCCAGGGTATGGGAGCCCTGGGGTCCCAACGCCGCCCCCCGGCTGGGGGGCAAAAAAGGAAGTGTGCAAAGATGTTAGAGAAAATCAAATGGGCCCCGCTGGTGCTGGCAATCACCGTGCTGCTGATAATCGTCACCGCCGCGGTGGGACACAACATCCAAACCAGCGGCGGCGCCGTGCGGACGGAGGAATTTACCTTCACCACCGACGTGGGCGCCACCAGCCACGCCAAGCTCTATATTCCCCAGACCGCCACGGCGGAGAACCCCGCCCCCGCCATTCTGCTCTGCCACGGCTACACCGCCTCCATGGACGCCATGGAGCCCAACGCCATTGAGCTCTCCCGCCGGGGCTATGTGGTCATGTGCCTGGACCTGTACGGCCACGGAGAGAGCACCCTGCCCCCCTCCGGCTACAGCCAGGCAGAAATGGGCGGGGTGGAGGACTACGCCCCCGACCTGGGCACCTATTCCGCGCTGCAGCAGTTCGCCCAGTACGACTTTGTGGACCTGACCAAGATCGGCATGCTGGGCCACTCCATGGGCACCGCCGCCATTCAGGAGGGGGCCTACCTGGCCTATGCCAAGTGGACCGCCGCCTATAACGCCGCGCTGGCCGAGGCCACCGCCGCCGGACAGGACGAGGCCACGGCGGCCGCCACCGCCTACGCCGCCGCCATGTCCTCCGGCATTGTGCTGCCCTCCTCCATGGTGCTCACCGGCTACAACTACAACGTGCGCAACGTCAACGACCTGACCTACAACGGGGTCACCGCCGACAACGGTGTGTTCCCCCTGTACGCCGCCCCCGTCAATATCTGCACCATTGAGGGCACCTTTGACGAGTTCTCCGAGCTGCTGTGGGGGGTGAAGGACGCCAGCCAGTACACCACCAGCTTCAAGTTCGCCTACGGCACCGGCGGGGCCACCAACGTGCCCTCCGGCACCTACTTCATGTACGGCGACGCCGCCGCCACCCCCCTGACCCGGGAGCAGGCCGTGGAGGCCGCCGCCTCCGCCGCCGTCACCATGGCTCCGATCCGGGCGGCCTACACCTTTGATGGCACCCACTCGGACACCTACTACGACCAGACCGCCATCTCCTACGGCATCGACTTCTTCGACATCACCCTCCGGGGCGGCCAGGCCACCATTGATCCCACCCAGCAGGTGTGGCACGGCCGGGCGGCCTGCTCTCCGCCCTGGTGGCCTTCGTGGCCCTGGCCCTCACCCTGCTGAAGGTCCCCTTCTTCGCCACCCTGGTGCGGCCGGAGCCCAAGTCCATCACCACCTGCGACACCCCTGCCCACGGCCTGCGCTACGCCATCATCTATCTTGTCTGCCTGCTGCCCGCCCCGCTGCTGTACTACTGGCTGGTGGGCTACCCCTACTACATGCAGCCCCAGTGGTTCAAATTTTTGACCAAGTTCTGGCCCAATGAGATCTTCAACATGACCCCGGTAAACTCCCTGCTGCTGTTCAACGTGGTGGTGGGCGTGATCCTGCTGGCGGTCTATGTGCTGGTGTTCCTGCTCATCGCCCGGAAGGCGGGCTGCGGCTGGGTCAACACCGGCCTGAAGCTGCCGGTGGCCCAGGTGTGCAAGGCCCTGCTGCTGGCGGTGGTGTCCTTCGGCCTGGTGTACGCCCTGGTGTACGCCTGCTCCGGCCTGTCGGGCACCGAGTTCTCCTTCTTCAAGTTCCACCTGATGCCCATGGACGGGGCCCACTGGCGCTCCTTCTTCGTGTACCTGCCGGTGTGGCTGTTCTTCTTCCTGCTGGTCAGCGTGATCTTCAACAGCTTCACCCGCATCAACAACGCCCCCGCCTGGCTCAACTATGTGCTCATCGCCGTGGCCTCCTGCGGCGGGCTGGCGGTGATGTTCGCCTACGACTACGGCAAGCTCTTCGCCACCGGCGTGCGGGGCATCGAGTACATCCCCGGCACCACCTCCGCCGAGTGGCTGGCCACCATCGGCATGACCTTCCCCACCGCCCTGGCGGGCATCATGCTGTTCTCCCTGCTGTTCATCCTGCCCCTGGCGGCCATCGCCAGCCGGGTGCTGTTCAAAAAGAGCGGCTCGGCCTGGCTGGGCGGGTTCCTCCTCTCCTTCGTGGTGCTGGCCTTCACCATGAGCGAAATGGTAATCAACGTGTGATCCGCCCCGTTCCCCCAAATGCAGAGGCGCCCGCGCATCCGCGCGGGCGCCTTTTTTTGCCGTTACCAGGTTACATACGCCTCACAAAACCGCATGAGCAGGACGGCGGCCTCCGCCCGGGTGGTGTCGCCCTGGGGTGTAAGGGTGGAACCGTCGCCGGTGCCGGTGATCAGGCCCGCGCCGCAGGCCCACTGGAGGGCGGGGATGGCCCATTCGCTCACCTGGGCGGCGTCGGTATAGGACAGAATGTTGGTATTCTCTCCCACCGACACGTCATACCCCTGCTTCTGGGCAAACCGGTACAGCATGACGGCCAGCTGCTCCCGGGTGATGGGGTCATTGGTGCCGAACAGGCCGTTGCCGTAGCCCCCCACAATGCCCTCGGACGCCGCCCAGCGGACGGCCTCACTGTACCATTGGCCCTGCTCCACGTCGGCATAGTCCATGACATAGTCCACCTGGGGGCTGCCCGCCATACGCCACAGGATCGCGGCCACCATGGACCGGCTGGTGGTGGTGCCGGGGGAGAAGTCGGTGGCGCTGGTGCCGGTCATCAGGCCCTTTTCATAGACATAGCGCACCCCGTCATAATACCAGGCGGTCTCGTCCACGTCTGCAAAGGGCAGGGGCTGTTCCGGCTCCTCCGGGATGGGGGCAAAGACGGCCTGCACAGTGACCGGGCCGCCGGGCATGGTGGAGGTAAATTTGCCCTCCCCCTGGCCGGTCAGCTTCAGCTGGTTGCCCTGGCTGTCGGTGACGGTCAGGGTGTCCAGCTGGTAGCCCTGCTCTGGCATAACGGTGATGGTCACAGTGCTGCCCTTGGCGGCGTTCTTGGGGGATACTGTCACTGTACCATGGTCCGCCTCTGTTACAGTTGCGGAATATGTGGGAGTACCTCCGCCCCCGCCGGAACTGGAACCGCCGGAGCTGCCGCCGCCCCGCTGCTCCACCACAAAGCGCAGCGCCACGTCGGCGCCCACGCTGTAGGTGCCGGACTGGCCGGCAAGGGCCAGGGTTTCGCTGTAAGTCCCCGGAGCCAGCCCGGTTTTGGGCCGGACAGTAAAGGCGGCGGTCTGGCCCACGGCAAGCTCAGCGCTGGAAAGAGCACCCACTGTAAAGCTGGCGGTGTCCACGGGCTGGGTCAGGGTTACCGGCTGGTTGCCGGTGTTCCTGATGGTCACAGTCTGTTCCGCCGGGGCGGCATAGCCCTCGGTCACCGTTCCAAAGTCCACGTTTGTGTCGGCGGAAATCCCATAGACCGGCGGGATATATTCGGGTATCTTGATTTGCAGCGTATCGCTGACATTCCCCACCGCGTCCTTTGCCACCATGTAAAGATCCTTCGCGCCCGCACCCGAAAGGGTCGTAAGGAAAATGGTATTCGCGCCGCTGGCGCAGGAAGTCCCCGTCCCGGTGGTGTCGATGGTCGGGGCGGTCTCGCCGCTTTCTACAACTTCGTAGTAATAGTCGCCCGCCTCGTCGCTGGTAAACTTCACCGTGGCGTTGGTTTCGCTGGTACGGGTCGCGCCGCCGCCGCGCAAAGTCGGGGCGATGGTGTCCTCAACGGTCAGGGAAACCACTGCAAAGGCGCTGGCGTAGTCGGTCTTATAGTCGCCGTTGTACTGCTCGCTGAACACATTCAGGGTATAGGTTCCGTCTGCAAGCGAGTCGGGAATTTTAAGATTGACTGTACCGTTTGCGCTGGTCGGCTGCGCCACTCTGCCATAATACTGTGGGCCGCTGTTATCCGCAAGGATGACGGAGATATATTCCTTTGTCCCGGTGGCCGCCCCGGTGTAATGCAGCGTAATGGTATCGCCGGGGTTGCCGCTGGCAGTTGATTCTGTTACAGCAAACTTGCGGCTATTATCTAACAGCGTCAATTTCCACTCGTCTCCGTCATAATCGCCTACCGCCGTCAATCCGCTGTCCATGCCGCTTGCGGATTTGCCGCCTGCGGCGGCAGATGTGAAGAGGACAGCGTTCAGATCTAAATTAAAAGCGGGACGAGCCGCATAGTCATAGCCCATGTCGCCGTAGATCACAGCACCATAGTAGTCGATTACGCCCGCACAGGGCGGAGCGGAGGAATTGAGACGTGAACGGAGCCACCAATCACCGCCTCTCGTGCCATAGTTGGCAACTCGCGCCGCGTCATTGGTAAAGCCATATTCGCTCTTTTCCGCTTCTTCTGCGGACAGGAAAAATACCTTGTCCCCATTTAGGATATCTTCATACATCCAAAACACAAATTTACCTATACTGCTTATAAACTCCTCGTCGCTTTTCGTGGTGCCAAGTACCGCGCTCTGTTCACCTGCGGAAAAATTACTGCTGTAAAAGTTCCGGCACCACGTCTGCGCTTCACTGCCTTGCCAATCGAGGTTATACCCGCTTGATCTATCGAAATATACGTCTCCGTAATCCCCGCTTCCCAACAAATCTTCGGACAAGAGAAATAGACCTGTTTCGCCGTTGTTGGCCTGGTCATCCAGTACCCGCCATTTGATGGGACCGGAAGTCGTATTTTCATTCGGCGCCGTCCAGTTTCCAAAATAGATATAGTCATAGCCGTTTGTGCTGTCCCAGCCCGAAATCCCGCTTGTCCCCAGCATGATGGTTTTCCTGCTCTCCCCTGGCAGAGCCCCATAGATGACGGCGGCGATCTTGTTATGGCCGGCCTGGTTGGGGTGGAAGTCCAGGCTGGCGTTTTGCAAATCCGACATACTGAACGCGGCGTTGGTGAGCTGCCCCCCATCGTCCCGGAACGCCGTATACACGTCGGCCACAAGCAGCCCCTTTTCTCCCGCCACCTTGGTGAGCCGTTCATTCAGATGCACCACGCCGGTTTCAAAGGCGGCGACGATACCTTGGGCGCTCTGGTCGGTAATATGGCGGTACGGATTATATTGGGTGGCGATCACAATGGGCGCCGACGGATTCTCCCGCCGGATCTGGTCGATGATCCCGCCCAGGTTCGCTTCAAAGGTATCCAGGGCGGCCGTTTCCGCGCTGGAGCCGTCAAACCCGCCGATATACGAGATGACCTGCATCAGCATCAGCTGATTCCCCAGCTGGGACAAATCCATCAGGGCGGCTTTCAGGGACTCCAGTGTAATGGGCTTGGTGGGATTTTTGGCATTATACGAATCCACCAGATACCCATACAGGGCGTTCATCAGGTCGTTGCCGCCGATGGTGATGGTGATGAGACTGGCTCCGGCAATGTCGCCGCCCAGACCGGGCAGCCTGTCTTTCAGCGTCTGCGTCGTCTCGCCCTCAGCGGCGCGGTTGGTGAGGGAAGCGTATCCCCCCATGGCCTGCACCTGCCCGGCAAATGGGCTGGAGACGGCGGTATTGCCCGGCGCATACCCCGTGGTGATGCTGTCTCCCAGGGCCAGATAGCTGCCCCCGGCTGCCAGAGCCGTCACCGGCAGCAGGGTCAGGCACAGGGCCAGAACGCAAAGGATACTTACCAATCGTTTTTTCACCGTCAACTACCTCCTCTGTGTTGGGAAGAAACTGTGATCCCGGCGGACAAGCGGGTACCTCTCTTGCCTCTGAACGGTGGTCAGATGGAATGATTATACCACAGCCGCTCCCCGTTGCCATCGCTCCTTTTGAGGCAAAAAAGAACAGGGTATGCGGCGCTCCGCATACCCTGCCTCCCGTTGGGTTTTGCCCCGTGGGGGCGGAAAATGCCTGTATCTCTGCGCATCAAACCCCTTTATATTTCCGCCGGGTGGCAATGCCCCCCCGGATGTGCCGCTCGGCCTTGTTCTCCTCCAGCACCCCCTTCACCTGGAGGTAGAGGGTGCGGTTGAAGGCGGGCAGCCGCTCGCTCAGGTCCTTGTGTACCGTGGATTTGCTGACGCCGAACTTCTTGGCCGCGCCGCGCACCGTCGCTTTGTTCTCTATGATGTAAAGCGCCAGCCGGCAGGCGCGCTCCTCGATGTTCCCTTTCACACAGCAACACTCCCCGCAATGATTCTCACGGGGCATCTATATGCAAAACCTCCGCCGGAGATTCCCCTTTTCCAGGGGCGGAAAGTGGAGTATACTATAGAAAACAGGGAAGGGGGGGAGGCCTGTGCTGGACTTTCGGATGGACACCTTTCTGGAGGTGTGCCGGTGCAGAAACTACACCCGGGCGGCGGAACATCTGAACATCACCCAGCCGGCGGTGACCCAGCATATCCAATATCTGCAGAACTACTACGGGGCCCGGCTGTTCGTCTATCACAACAAGCAGCTTACCCTCACCCCGGAGGGAGAGCTGCTGCGCAGCGCCGCCCTCACCATGCGCCACGACGAGGAGAAGCTCAAGCGGGACATGGGGGATCTGAAGGCGGGCCGGCGGTCGATCCGCTTCGGGGCCACCCTCACCATCGGGGAGTATCTGCTGCCGGAGCGGCTGGCCGCCTATATAAAGCGCAACCCCACCACCCACATCCACATGATGGTGGAGGACACCAAAAAGCTGCTGCAGCGGCTCAATGAGGGGGAGCTGGACTTCGCCGTGGTGGAGGGCTACTTCCACAAGAGCGAGTATGACTACATCCTCTGGTCCCATGAGCCCTACATCTGCGTCCGTGGGGCGGACTACCCCCTGCCCGACGGGCCCCTCCACCTGAGGGACCTGTTCTCCCACAACCTGCTGCTGCGCAACGACGGCTCCGGCACCCGGGACGTGCTGGTGAAAGCCCTGGAGGGGATGAACCACCATTTGTCCGACTTCCGCCACCTCACCGAGGTCAGCGATCTGCTGGTCATCAAGGAGCTGGTGAAGGGGGGCTGCGGCGTCACCTTCCTCTACCGCAAGGCGGTGGAGCGGGAGCTGGCCGACGGCTCCATCCAACAGGTGGAGCTGGCCGATTTCCAGGTCTCCCACGAGTTCACCTTCCTGTGGCGGAAAAACAGCGTGTTTGAGCAGGAATTCCGACAGGTTTTTCAGGAATTATGCGGAATATAACCTTTTTTTGCAGAAATCCGCAACCAAAAAACCCTCTATACCGTCCTCTGTGGCGGAATAGGGGGTTTTTTCTTATGGCATTAGAAAAGATTATGGATGCATAACAAATCAGAAGTTTTCTTTTGGGGCAAAACAATGTTATTTTATTCACAGAGTCTAATTGAATTAAGGAGGTACGGAGCATGGGTTTCTCCCTCACCGCCGCTCAGGCCGACGCCGTGCTGAGCGCGCTGAAACAGGACTACCGGGTGTACGCCCCCAAGCGGTTCCCCAAGCAGGGCCGCTATTCCGACACCGACGTGGTGAAGTACGCCGAGGTGGACCGCTTTGCCGACATTGTGTGGGATGTGAAGTCGGACTACCCCGCCAAGGAGGTCATCACCCCCATCCAGCAGGCCATCTTCTATTTCACCGAGGATGAGTACCGGGCCAGCAAGGCCAAGGAAAAGCCCATCCTCCTGCTGGCCCGCCCCTGCGACATCAACGCCCAGCAAATCCAGGCCAAAATCTACGCCGGCAACGGCGGGTATGAGGATCTGTACTACAAGCGGGTACGGGACCTGGTGAAGTTCGCCGTCATGGAGTGCAACGGCGGGGACGACACCTGCTTCTGCGTGTCCATGGGGTCCAACAAGACCGACGACTATGCCCTGGCCCTGAAGTTCTCCCCCGACGGGGTGCAGGTGCAGGTCACCGACGACGCCTTCGCCCGCTACTTTGAAGGTATGCCCGAGACCGGCTACACCCCCGCCTTTGTGGAGGAGAACCAGCTGAAGGTCACCGTCCCCGATCTGGAGGACAAGGCGGTGCGACTGGCCCTGAAGAGCCATCCCATGTGGAAGGAGTTCAACAGCCGCTGCATCTCCTGCGGGGCCTGCACGGTGGCCTGCTCCACCTGCACCTGCTTCACCACCCGGGACGTGATCTACGGCGACAATCCCGAAGTGGGGGAGCGCCGCCGGGTCACCGCCTCCTGCCAGATCGCCGGCTTTGACCAGATGGCCGGCCAGAAGGAGTTCCGCTCCACCGCCGGGGACCGGATGCGCTACAAGGTGCTCCACAAGTTCCACGACTACAAGGCCCGCTTTGGCGACCGGCACATGTGCGTGGGCTGCGGCCGGTGTACCCACCGCTGCCCGGAGCTCATCTCCATCTCCGCCACCGTCAATAAAGTAAGCGCCGCCGTGGAGGAGATCAAGGCCTCCATGGCCAACCAGTAAGGGAGGGCAGCCGTTATGATGAATCCCGTGCAGCCTCAGGCCTGTACCATCCTGAGCGTGAAAAAAGAGAGCGTCCACGAGTGGACCTTCCGGGTGGCCACCGACGCCAAGCCCGCTCACGGCCAGTTCATGCAGCTGTCCATCCCCATGATCGGCGAGGCCCCCATTTCGGTCTCCGCCCAGGGGGACGGCTGGCTGGAGTTCACCATCCGCTCGGTGGGCAAGGTCACCAACGTGATCTTCCAGAAAGAGGCGGGGGACACCCTCTTCCTCCGGGGCCCCTACGGCAAGGGCTGGCCGGTGGAGCAGTTCCAGGGCAAGCACCTGGTGGTGATCACCGGCGGCACCGGCCTGGCTCCCGTCCGCTCTCTCCTGAATATGCTGGCGGAAAACCCGGACTATGTGAAGTCCGTCCACCTGATCTCCGGCTTCAAGAACGAGGAGGGCATCGTGTTCCACAGCGAGCTGGAGGCCTGGAAGGACAAGTTCTCCACCATCTACGCTCTGGACAACGACGCCAAGGAGGGCTGGCGCACCGGCCTGGTGACCACCTTCGTCAAGGAGCTCCCCTTCGCCTCCTTTGACGGCAACTACGCCGTTGTGGTGGTGGGTCCGCCCCCCATGATGAAGTTCACCGGCCTGGAGCTGATGAACAACGGGGTGGACGCCGGCAAGGTGTGGATGAGCTTTGAGCGCAAGATGTCCTGCGCCGTGGGCAAGTGCGGCCACTGCCGCATCGACGAGGTGTACGTGTGCCTGGACGGCCCCGTGTTCCCCTACACCGTGGCCCGTGACCTGGTGGACTGAGAGAGGAGTGGGTGAAGGATGAATCACGATATCAACGTCAAAAAGCTGCGCCTGAACTGCTTCCGGCAGTCCAAGGTGCCCGGGGAGTTCATGCTCCAGATGCGGGTGCCCGGCGGCATGGTGGACGCCAAATACCTCTCCTATGTGGAGCACATCGCCAACACCTGGGGGGACGGCAACTTCCACTTCGGCACCCGCCAGACCTTCGACATCACCGGCATCAAGTATGAGAACATCCCGGCGGTAAACGAGTACCTGGAGAGCTACATCAAGGAAGTGGACGCCGAGCTGTGCGGCGTGGACATGGACACCGTGGCCCACGAGCCCCAGCCCTGGGACCCCAAGGCGGGCTATCCCACCATCGGCGCCCGGAACATCACCGCCTGCGTGGGCAACTACCACTGCATCTGCGGCAACTGCAACACCTTTGAGCTGGCCCGGAAGATCGAGCCCATCATCTTCCCCAGCCATTACCACATCAAGATCAACATTGCCGGCTGCCCCAACGACTGCAACAAGGCCCACCTGTGCGACTTCGGCATCATCGGCGTGGCCCGGATGACCTACCACCCCGAGCGGTGCATCGCCTGCGGCGCCTGCGTCCGGGCCTGCGAGCACGGGGCCACCCGGGTGCTCTCCGCCAACAAGGCGGTGGGCAAGGTGGAGAAGGACCCCTGCTGCTGCGTGGGCTGCGGCGAGTGCGTGCGGGTGTGCCCCACCTCCGCCTGGACCCGGCAGGAGACCAAGTTCTACCGGGTGATCCTGGGCGGCCGCACCGGCCGTCAGACCCCCCGCACCGGCAAGATGTTCCTCAACTGGGCCACCGAGGACGTGATTCTGGGCGTGCTGAAGAACTGGCAAAAATTCTCCGCCTGGGTCATGGACTACAAGCCCGAGTACCTCCACGGCGGCCACCTCATCGACCGGGCGGGGTACAAGAAGTTCAAGGAGATCCTGCTGGAGGGGGTGGAGCTCAACCCCGAGTGTCTGGTGGCCGAGGACATCTTCTGGCACGAGACCGAGTACCGCTCCAACTTCAACGTCAAGCCCCTGTCCATGCACCACACCGCCGGACCCCGGGAGTAATAAAAAAACCTGTCTGCCGCGTCAGCGGCAGACAGGTTTTTTCTGTATTCAGGGCTTCAGGGCCTTGGTGACGGTCACCGCCAGGGCGCCGGGGCCGATGTGGCAGGCCACCGACAGGGAGAGGGGATCCATGTGGATGGGGTAGCCGGGGAACTCCTCCTCCAGCTCGGCCAGCCACTCCTGGGCGTCCTCCCGCTTGCCGGTGAAGGCGGCGGCGATGTGGAGCTCCTCCGGGCCGGACAGGCCGGCAAACTGGGTGTCCATGGTCTTGTGGATGGCGTCCAGCATGGTCTTTTTGGCCGCCTTCCAGCCTCTGGCCTTGGCAAAGGAGTCCAGCTTCTCCCCCTGGATCCGCAGCACCGGCTTCAGGCCCAGCACCGTGCCGATGGCCGCCGCCGCCGGGGTGCAGCGGCCGCCCTTTTTCAGGTACTTCAGGGTGTCCACCGTGATGTAGATGTCCGACTCGAACTTGGTCTCCTCCAGGCGGCGCTTGATCTCCGCCGCCCCCACCCCGGCCTGGGCCAGGGCCTTGGCGTCCAGCACCGACTGCCGCTGAGTCACTGAGATGCGCTGGTTGTTCACCACGAACACCTTGTCCTCATAGTCCTGGGACAGCATCTCCGCCGTCTCCCAGGAGGAGCTCAGGCCGCTGGACATGGGGATGTACACCACCTGGTCGTGGTCCTTCAGCATCTGCTCCCACAGCTCGATGACGTCGCCGGGGGCGGGCTGGGTGGTCTTTACGTCGGCGTCCTCCGCCAGACGCTGGTAAAACTGCTCCTGGCTCAGGGTGATATCCTCCAGAAACAGCTCGTCATTGATGTAAAACGGCATGGGCAGCACATAGATGCCCAGCTCCCTGGCCTGGGCCTGGGTAATGCCGCTGTTGCTGTCGGTGGCAATGGCAATGGCGCTCATACATATCCCTCCATTTGACTTTTCTCCCGGACCGGGCCCCGGCCCATGACCTGAGCCAGCTTATCCGCCGCCCGGGTCAGGGCGGCCGCCTCGTCCTCCGTCAGGCAGGACAGGGCGTTTTCCATCAGGGTTCTGCGAAAGGCGGCGTAGCCCTCGCTGGCCTTCCGGCCCAGCTCGGTGGGCTGCAGCCGCACCACCCGCCGGTCCCGCTCGTCCCGGCGGCGGGTCAGGTATCCCTTTTTCTCCAGCAGCTTGGCCGCCGAGGTCAGCGTCCCCGCCGTCACCCGCCGGGCGGCCGCGATGGCGGTGGAGCGGTTGTCCAGCCCCCCGTCCACCGCCTGGCAGACGGTCTCCAGCAGCCGGGCCTCCTGGGGCGACAGGTCCGCCCCATGGAAAAAGGCTGCCTCCGCCCGCTGGAAGCGGTCGAACAAGTCGGTCAAAAACCGGTTCAGCGTCTCTCTGCCCTGTTCCACGGCGCTCCCTCCTTGATTTGCTGTTAAGCATTATACTCCCGCCGCGTCAAATGTCAAGATAGTTTGATGGTCAAAGTTTTTCCATCCGGCGGGAGGACAGGCTCATATCCGCCGCCCCCGCCGCATACATATGACTATCAAACTACAAAGGATGATGTGTTATGCGGCAAAAGATCCAATGGGGAAGGCTGCTGCGCCGGGCGGCGGCTCTGTTTCTGGCCACTCTGGCGGTGTGGGTGCTCCCGCTGTGCACCGGGGCGGGGGCGGCCTCCGCCCTGCGGGAGCTGGGGGAGAACCCCCAGTTCGTGGCGGCAGCCCTGCAGGCCGAGCTGGGCCTGCCGTCGGAGGAGGGGCCCCTGGCTGCCCTGGACGGCTGGGGGCGGCTGGCTGTGGGGCAGTCCCCGCTGCTGCTGGCCAACGGAGGGGGAGCGGGGGAGACCGGGCAGGAGGAGGAGGTCCTGGATCTGCCCGCCGGGCAGCCCGCCCGGGACCTGGACGACATCACCGCCCTGCCCGAGACCACCGCCGCCCCGTCGGACATTGTGGCCCAGACCCTGCTCCCCACCAGCCCGGAGGGGTACGACGTGGCGGGGGGCCTGTACCTCTACAACCGCACCAGCCTGGACGTGGATCTGGCGGCAGCCGCCGCCGCCATGGTGCCCATCACCCTGCCGGAGGAGGGACCCCAGATCCTCATTATCCACACCCACGGCTCGGAGGCCTACACCCCAGACGGCACCGACGTGTACACTCCCTCGGACAACAACACCCGCACCCTGGACACCAACTACAACATGGTGCGGGTAGGCACCGAGATGGAAAAGGTCTTTACCGAGATGGGCCTGGGGGTGGTACACGACACCACACTGTACGACTACCCCCAGTACAACGGGGCCTATGACCGCTCGGCCCAGGCGGTCAAGGCCTACCTGGAGCAATACCCCACCATCCGCATCGTGCTGGACGTCCACCGGGACGCCCTCATCGGGGAGGACGGCACGGTGTACAAGGCGGTGACCACCGTGGACGGCACCTCCACCGCCCAGGTGATGCTGGTGCTGGGGTCCAGCGAGGGGGGCGAGCACCCCAACTGGATGGAAAACCTCACCCTGGCCTGCAAGATCCAGAACGGCATGAACACCCTGTATCCCACCCTGGCCCGGCCCATGACCATGCGCTCCTCCCGGTACAACCAGCAGCTTTGCTCCGGCTCCCTGCTGGTGGAGGTGGGCACCCACGGCAACACCCTGCAGGAGGCCCTGGCGGGGGCCCGGCTCTTCGCCCGTGCCGCCGGGCAGGTGCTGCTGGGGCTGGAGGAATAAAAACGGGGCCCGCGGAACTGTGTTCCGCGGGCCCCCGTTTTCTTTTACTTCAGGATCAGCTCCACCGGGCAGTGGTCGCTGCCGGTGACGTCGGACCGGATCACCTGGTCCTCCACCCGGGGCAGCAGCCGGTCGGACAGGATAAAGTAGTCGATGCGCCACCCGGCGTTGTTCTTCCGGGCGTTGAACCGGTAGCTCCACCAGGTATAGGCCCCCTCCTTGTCGGGGTAGAGGGAGCGGAAGCTGTCGGCAAAGCCGCTGGACAGCAGCTCGGTCATCTTGCCCCGCTCCTGGTCGGAGAAGCCGGCGTTGCCCCGGTTGCTCTTGGGGTTTTTCAGGTCGATCTCCTCATGGGCCACGTTCAGGTCCCCGCACAGCACCACCGGCTTTTTTTCATCCAGCGCCATGAGGTAGGCCCGGAAGTCGTCCTCCCACTTCATCCGGTAGTCGATGCGGGCCAGCTCGTTCTGGGCGTTGGGGGTATAGCAGCACACCAGGAAAAAGTCCTCATACTCCACGGTGATCACACGGCCCTCGGTGTCGTGCTCCGGGATGCCGATGCCGCAGGTCACGCTCAGGGGCTTGATGCGGGTAAACACCGCCGTGCCCGAATAGCCCTTCTTCTCGGCGCTGTTCCAGTAGAGTTCATAGCCGGGCAGCTCCAGCTCAATCTGGTGGGGCTGGAGCTTGGTCTCCTGCAGGCACACCACATCGGCGTCCACACTGTGGAAAAAGTCCAGAAAGCCCTTGTTCAGACAGGCCCGCAGGCCGTTGACGTTCCAGGTTACCAATTTCATGGGTTGTTTCTCTCCAGTTCCAGCAAAAATTGTTTCAGCTCCAGCCCCCCGGCGTAGCCGGTGAGAGAGCCGTCCGCCCCCACCACCCGGTGGCAGGGCAGGAAAATGGGCAGGGGGTTTCTGCCGTTGGCCTGGCCCACCGCCTGAAAGCCCTTCGGCCGGTCCACCCGCCGGGCCAGTTCCTTGTAGCTGATGGTCGCCCCGTAGGGGATCTCCGCCAGGGAGCTCCACACCCGCCGCTGAAAGGGGGTGCCCTGGGGGGCCAGGGGCAGGTCGAACACCCGCCGCTTTCCCTGGAAATACTCCAGCAGCTGGGCCCGGCCCCGGGCCAGCAGCGGCGTCTCCGCTCCCGCCGCCTCCACGGGCCGGCAGGGGAGGTACAGGGCGGTGAGACACTCCCCCTCGCACTCCAGGGCCATGGGCCCCACGGGGGTGTCAAACAGAACCCGATCCATGGCCTCAGTACCGCCGCATCACGGCGGTGACCTTGCCCAGGATGGTGCAGCCGTCCCCGTCGATGGGCTCATAGTCCGGGTTCTCCGGCATAAGCCAGGTGTGGCCGTCCTTCCGGCGGAGGGTCTTTACCGTGGCCTCGTCCTCAAAGAGGGCCACCACGATCTCCCCGCTGTGGGCGTCGGGCTGCTGGTGGACCACCACCAGGTCCCCGGGCAGGATGCCGGCGTACTTCATGGATTCCCCCCGCACCTCCAGGGCGAAGTACTCCCCCTCCCGGCCGCCGGTCTCAAAGGTCAGGTAGTCCTCAATGCACTCCTGGGCCAGGATGGGGGCGCCGGCGGCCACCTTGCCCACCACCGGGATCTTGTCCCGGGGAGGCTCCGGCTGGGCGGGGGCGCCGTGGGCGCCGCTCACCGTAATGGCCCGGGTCTTGCCCTCGGCCTTGGTGATCAGCCCCGCGGTCTCCAGCCCCTTCAGATGAAAGTGGACGGTGGAGGGGGACTTCAGCCCCACGTGCTCCCCGATCTCCCGAACCGAGGGGGGATACCCATGCTCCTGGGAGAAGGAGACGATATAGTCATAGATCTGCTGCTGCTTGGGGGTAAGCGCCTTCATGGCAGACCCTCCTTTGTTGTAATCATCCAGTCTGAGTATACCATATCCCGCCCCAATGCGCAAACATTTGTTCTAAGTTTCCACAAAAAGTCCCGCTCCGCGGCACACAGAGCGGGACTTTTCCACTTATTCCTCCAGATAGAGGAGTACTTCCACGGTAAACAGGGTTTCGGCCCTGTGGATGCGCATTTGACCGTGGTACTTATCCACCGTTCTCTGCACAATGCCCAGCCCCAGACCGTGTTCGCCGCCCTCCTTCCGGGTGCGGTAGCCCGCCCCGTCGGTGAGCACCAGGCCGTCATAGGAGTTGACCACCCGCAGAAAGAGCAGGCCCCGGTCGGCCCGCAGGGTGAGGGAGAGGAACTTGTCCTCACACCGGGCCAGGGCCTCCGCCGCATTGTCCATCAGGTTGCCCAGAATCACGTTCAGGTCGAACAGCTCCGCCTTCAGCCCCTCCGGCAGTCTGACCTCCACCTCCAGCCGGGCTCCGGCCCGGCGGGCCTGATCCAGCTTGTAGTTGAGGATGCTGTCAATGTCCGGGTTGCCGGTGCGGACAAGGCCGGGGCTGGCCAGCTGCTCCGAAAAGGCGTTCAGATACCCCTCCAGCTCCGCCGTCCGGCCCTGGGCGGCGCAGGTCCGCAGCATGGTCAGGCGGTCTTTCATATCCTGCCGCAGCTCTCCCATCCGGCGCTCCCGCTGGCCCAGCAGGGCCCATTCCGCCTGATAGGCCCGGTTCTGCTCGGCCAGCAGCTCCTGCTGGTAGTAGGCGGCGCTGTAGGCCTCCATCCGGTCCAGCACGTAAAAGACCAGCAGATCCACCAGCAGCAGGATGGCTGCCACCGACAGGAATACCGAGCCGTCCACGCCGGCCGTCCATTTGCTCAGCAGCAGCATGACCCCGATGGTACCCCCGGGAATGGCCACAACGCTGATCCAGTACAGCCGGGAGGCCTGGGGGATGCCCCTGGCCCTCCATTTGCGCTCCACGGTGAGGGACAGGAAAAAGATCAGCAGGCGGGACATGGGGGTGCCCAGGAGGATGATCTCCTCCTTCGATATCCGGCAGAGAAGCAGCAGGCCGTACACAGCGGTCTCGCTGAGCATGAGCAGGGCGCTCACCCCCAGGGTGCAGGCCAGCTTATAGAAGCTCCAGCCCGGATAGAGGAAAAAGGAGAGGGCCAGCAGGGCGGCCAGGGTGGTCAGAATATTGACCATGGGGATCCCCAGCAGGATATTGCTGAGGCTCGAGAGTAGCCAGACCACGCCGTAGACCAGATATTCCACCCGCCGGTCCACCTTGCTCCGGTCGCAGAACAGGCCCAGCATCCGGTAGATGGAGTTGAGCAGCATCAGGTCACAGCAGAGATGCACCACAAATGAGAGTATATCCGGCATGGACCCTCCCTTTCGTCCAAAGGTCTCAGTCGTCGCTGAGATAGTAAGGCTTCATCAGGCTGGGCTGCTCGGTGGAGTCCTTCTGCCCGTTGCTGCGCAGGGTATGCTCCATCGGACGGCCCCGGTCCCGGCCGCCCCGCCGGTTTTTCTGCCGCCCGGCGGCCTTGGGCGCCGGAGCGGGAGCGGGGGCGGGCTGGGCCTGGGCGGCGGGTTTCTTCTTTTTCCGCTGCCGCTTCTTGTGCTCCTCCCGGACCGGGGGC
>NZ_NFIQ01000209.1 GCF_002159455.1 Flavonifractor sp. An306 | reverse complement strand
CGCCTGCTCGATCAGGCCCAGGACGAAGTCCCGCTGGGTGAGCTTTACGCCGGTCCGAGCCGTTTCTCTGGCCAGGTGGGTCTTGATGCGCTGGAAGAGTTCCTCGGAGATCTGGAATGCCATCGTTCTGCTGCCGTTGTTCGCCATAGTCGATTTACCTCCATTTTCTTTCTTCTCGTAATATTCCATTAGTAATTGGGTGATGTACTGGCTGGTGGTCATCTCCAGGCGGTCTTTTTCTTCTGTTACCCGGTTGTGCAGGGCGATGTCGATTTGAGCGCATAGGTTTTTCGTGTTTGCCATGGCCTGCTCTCCTTTCCTCGTTTTGCAAAGCAAGTATATCCAAAGCCATGGCAGAAAGCTATTACCAAGACCACCAAGGAACCAGGGACAAAGCAAGCAATACCACCAACTGAAACAGCTGCGTAATAAAAAGAGAGAAGCCCCCGCTGGCAGTTCGATTTGAACTACCAGCGGGGGCTTCTCTCGCTGTTTTCTCTTTGCTCAGAGGTTCGAATCACACCACATCACGAAAATGGCCTTTTGCATCTGTAAGCGTAAAATAGAGGAGGACCTTTCCCCCTGTGGTAAGATGGGAGTAAAAAGACAGGGGGCAGAGAGGTCATGAGTGAGGAAAAGCGAATTTTGCAGTGCCTGAACTGCGGGCAGCCGTTTGAGCCAACGTGTCATATCACGCGGCAGAAATTTTGCTGTGACGCATGTCGGCACAAATATCATAACGCCAAGCGGCATTATGATGTGCCAGTAGATATCTGCCCAGGCTGTGGAGATATCGTGGAGCAGAGTGGAGAACGGGGACGGCGGAGGCGGTTTTGCAGTGACCAATGCCGGGTCAAATATCATGCTCGTAAGGTCATGGAACGACGGCAGGCAAGAGAACAAGCAAAAGCGATCTGTCCCAACTGCGGGAAAGAGTTTCAGGCAGAATGGGGAACAGGGAAACAACGGCGGTTCTGCAGTGACCCGTGTAGGATCGAATGGTGGGCGGCGTATCACAAAGCGAATCCCAGTATAGAAGAACCGGCGGAGACATGTGCGACCTGTGGAGCACCGCTGCCAGGGAAGCAAAAAGGCCAGA
>NZ_NFIQ01000208.1 GCF_002159455.1 Flavonifractor sp. An306 | reverse complement strand
GCAAAGTTCGGATACCCACCCGGGCAATTCCCAGCCTGCATAATTCAGGGAGGGATTTGATGCAAGACATATTGACCTGCGCCATGGGACTGGATATTCATCGTGACGTCATTGTTGCCTGTCTTGCCAAAGGTGAGCTGGGCACCGATCCGGAAATCGAGATCCGCTCCTTCAGCACACTGATCCCGGAAATGCGGAAACTACGGGATTGGGTGTTGGAAGCTGAGTGCCACTATGTTGCTATGGAGAGCACTGGGATCTACTGGCAGCCCATTTACGAAATGCTGGAACCATGTTTTGATGGGCAAATCAGCATTCTGGTCGTGAATGCCCGCCACATGAAGAATGTGCCTGGGCGCAAAACGGATATGCGAGACGCGCAATGGATCGCCACATTGCTCCGTGCCGGATTACTAAAGGGGAGTTTTATCCCAGACAAAACGTTCCGAGAGCTGCGGCATCTGACCCGGTATCGTAAGAGCATCGTTCACGACATTACCGCCCAAAAGAATCGCATCGATAAATTTCTGCAAAGCTCCGGTTTCCGCTTCACAGCGTTTCTGTCGGACGCATTTGGCGCTTCCGGGCGAAACATCATCCGTCATCTCATGAAATACGGAAATATTTCGCGGGAAGCTCTGGATCGGTGTCTGAAAACACAGACCCGGAAACGTATCGACGAAATACTGGTCGCCTTGAACGGTTCGCTCTCGGAGCACCAGCGCGGCTTTCTTCGCATGATATTTGGGCACTTGGAAGCTCTTGAACAGCACCGCCATACTGTGGAGGACGCTATTACGAAAGAGATCACAAAGCACGAAGAGGCATTGAGCCTTCTGTGTTCCATACCGGGCATTGATGTAACTGCGGCAGCGGCCATTATCGCGGAGATTGGTACCGATATGAGTGCCTTTCCGGATTCCCAGCATATATGCTCCTGGGCCGGTTTGAGTCCTGGTAACAACGAGAGTGCCGGAAAACGCAAGAGTGCTCACATTACCGCAACGTGTTCTCTGTAACGCCTCGCTCCAAGGTGAAGTTGGTGGCCAAGATGCTCAAGGCGATCCATGCTCAGGAGAGTAAAAGAGCCGCCAGAGAAAAGGCT
>NZ_NFIQ01000207.1 GCF_002159455.1 Flavonifractor sp. An306 | reverse complement strand
GGGCGGAGCGTGCGGTACGTCCCTTTGCCATTGGAAGAAAAAACTGGTTGTTCTGCAACACACCTCATGGCGCCAATGCCAGTGCAACGATATATTCCATTGTTGAGACGGCCAAAGCGAATGGCCTGCGGCCTTTCCACTATTTAAACTTCCTGCTGGAACGACTCCCTCACGGCTATTCCCCGGAAGCTTGCCTCCCATGGGAGGAAACGGCCCAGTCTATATGCAGATAAAGACTGCCATTTGTGAAAAATGGCAGTCTTGCTCTTTCCTGAGGTGTCCTCCTCTATTTTACGCTTACAGATGCAAAAGGCCATTTTCGTGATGTGGGGTGATTCGAACCTCTGAGCAAAGAGAAAACAGTGAGAGAAGCCCCCGCTGGTAGTTCAAATCGAACTGCCAACGGGGGCTTCTCTCTTTTTATTACATAGCTGTTTCAGTTGGTGGTATTGCTTGCTTTGTCCTTGGTTCCTTGGTGGTCTTGGTAATAGCTTTCTGACATGGTTTTGGATATACTTGCGTTGCAAAACGAGGAAAGGAGAGCAGACCATGGCAGACAAGAAAAACCTATGCGCTCAAATCGACATCGCCCTGCACAACCGGGTAACAGAAGAAAAAGACCGCCTGGAGATGACCACCAGCCAGTACATCGCAGCACTGCTCACTGAATACTACAAGATGAAAGATGAGAATGGAGGAATTAACATGACAGGCAGCAGAACGATGGCATTCCAGATTCCCGAGGAACTCTTCCAGCGCATCAAGACCCACCTGGCCAGAGAAACGGCTCGGACCGGCGTAAAGCTCACCCAGCGGGACTTCGTCCTGGGCCTGATCGAGCAGGCGCTGGCGGAAGCCGAAGCCAGCCTGGCCCCACAGGAGGACCCTGAGAGCACCGAGGAAGCCCCGGAGGACAACGGAGCCGCCGGTACCACCCCAGACGCCAGCGAGGCCAGCACGGAGGCGGAGAGGGGCACAGCGGACATCGAACAATAACACAAGGCGTCAAAGCAAGGGGCCGGAGGACACATCTCAAGCAGATGCGTCCTCCGGCCCCTTTTTTGTTTTTCCTAGAAGGGGGGTGAACATGATACAAACGTCAGAAAAAACTCG
>NZ_NFIQ01000206.1 GCF_002159455.1 Flavonifractor sp. An306 | reverse complement strand
CGATGTCACTAAAGTAGGCCGGGCTGAATTCCTCCTGGGGAGTCATCAGACTTACCCGCTTTCGGGCGATGGATGCAGCAATCTGTAGATGGGCATCGCTCTCAGCATAGAGCCGCTCTGCCATTTCGATTGTTTTGACGATAATCAGTGCATCGCTGGGGTCATCCCGCTCCAGTTCGGCATCAATTTCCCGGTTGATTCGCTGGGCTTCCGCCGACAGCTCTTTTCGCTTTTTGGGGCGAGGGATGAGCAGATAGCTATTGGCGATGATGCGGTTCATCAGGATTGCCACCTTTTCCAACAGGTGTGTATCGGAAATCCGTATGCGCTGACCGCAATCAGGATTAGTGCAATCCCATCTCTCGCGAATCCGGTGCTTATTGCTCACCCTTCGCCGCATAGGGGCTCCGCACTCCGCACATCGGACCAGATCCCGAAGCAGGTCGATCCCCTCCAGATTTTTTTCGAAGGTGTTCCGCTGGCGGGCTGTTTTCACGGCAGCCGCTTCCTCATACTGCTCTTCCTCAATGATCGGGTCATACTCCCCATCGCCAATGTATTTGGCGTTTCCGATGATTCGTGCGATACGAGCTTTATCCCACACGTCCGTTCTCTCACTGTAGGGGATCTTCCTCTCAGTCAGCAGCTCGGCAATACTTTGGAGGGATGCGCCGTTGATGTAGGCGCTGAATATCTCGCGGATGACCGCAGCTTCATCTTGTGCGATGACTGTCCTTCCATTTCTCATGGTGTAACCGTATGGGATATAGCGTATCTTCTTCATGGCGAGGTTCCTCTCTGTCAGAGCATTTCAGTGAATCTCAGCCCGCCGATGAGGGTGACTGTCATTTCATCTCGGCGGCTGATACTGATGGCCTGAACAATCTCAGTAAAAAGCTTCTCATCGAAGCGGTCCAGTGGTTCCTCGAGCTCTTCCAGCAGCTTTTTCAGCCGCGTCAGTTCCTCTATCATATGGGTAATGCCCGAGGAGAATTCACATTGGCGCTCCCGCTTCATAGAGGGCCGGCAGGCAATTTTTATTGGTATGATATTGTTTTGGAGCAGCAAAACAGGCCTAACATTAGCTGCGCTAACTTCAAAACCTCCCTTTTGACCTTA
>NZ_NFIQ01000205.1 GCF_002159455.1 Flavonifractor sp. An306 | reverse complement strand
CGCACCAGATCTGCGTGCCGTATCACCTCCACATAACGACTAGTCCAAGACGCACTCCAATGAAGCCCAAAATTTTCATACGGAAGTGCGCAGATCAGCTTCAGTCGGTCATCTGATACTCTGCGTTCAAGAACCAGTTCTGCCGCGCAAATATCTACCCCCTTTGCCATCCCTGAAATAAATGTAGTAAACCCATCTTCTATCGCTCGGTCGATTTCCAGTCCTAATTGTACACATAGCTGTTCTTCGGGAATTTTCAGCTTTTCTGGCCTGTGCCCCGTAAAGCAGCAACGGTGTTTCCGCAGTTCTTGCTCACTCATCTCTTAGCACGCTCCTTGTTGTAATGACGCCTTGATTATACCATTTATAAAGGTTTAATCAAACGCTTATTCCCTTTGTGAGAGTGAATAAAAGCACTTTGGGCAAGATACAATAAGGGGCGTAGCGAGGTGAATATCATGGATGAAAATTTTATCCGCAAAAGGATGACCGAGCTTCGCATGAAAAAGGGCGTATCTGAATATCAGATGAGTTTGGATATGGGGCACAGCCGCAATTATATTCAAAATATCTCAAATGGACGCGCCTTGCCCTCTATGCCGGAGTTTCTTTATATGTGCGAATACCTGGATGTTACCCCAAGTGCCTTTTTCGATGAAAGCACGGAAAATCCGGCTCTCATGCAAAAGGCCATCGATGAGTTGCGCACATTACCGGACAGAGATGTGTTGACCTTGCTTGGTTTGATCCAAAGATTAAAAGAGCGTGGATAGCAGTTTATAGCACAGAGATGCCAATGGCATCTCTGTGCTATTTTGTCCGACCTCTTTTTGTGTGCCGACCTTTGGCCGGAGCCGCTTTGTGCTGCCGATTTAGCTGCTCCCGGTACCCCTTCAGCCGTGCCAGAACAGAGGGGCGCTCATGGGTCGTCTCCGTACTGATTTCGCTCTTGGAGATACTGGAGCTGCCGCTGATACCGGCCAAGTCGAACTCCGACCGAGACTCTTTTTTTGGCATTCTTTCCTCCCGGATCACGGAATCCCGCATGGGGGCTTGCTCCTTGGTTGGTGTACTCTGGCGATCCTGCGGAAGGTATCGGATGCGCTCAAAAATGAGATTGGCTCG
>NZ_NFIQ01000204.1 GCF_002159455.1 Flavonifractor sp. An306 | reverse complement strand
CTATTCCGACCGCTATCTTGACGCCAGAAATCCCTCTCCCGCCGAAACCGACTTCTTCACCGTCACAAGGATGGATGCCTGGGGCGTGAGCACCTGGTTCATGTGTACCACAGAAGCCGCCGAGAAGCTGATCGCCATGAATTACGACAATCTGGCCGTCCAGGAAACCACCATTGTGGGATAGGAGAAAATGAATGATGACTTTGGAACAACTGCCCCCCAAGGGCGTAAAGCGAGAACAGGCCATTTTGGAGCTGGGCAAGGATGAAGCAAACGGCGAACTGCTTCTCCAGCTTGTGAATACAGAAAAGGGCAAGTGCAAAACGGCTGCTCAGAAGGCCTTGGCGCATCTGGAGTATGCCCCTGCTGCCCCGCTGTGGGCCAAGCTGGTCAAGGGCAAATGGATGGGCAGCAATATGAGCTTACCACTAACATGGAGCACCAGAGTACCCTGTGGCACACTACCCCCTTTGGCATGGTGTTCCTGTGCCGAATTCTGGAGAAGGCCCTAGCAGACAGCGGACAGAACCCTGTGGCCCATTTCCTGGCCGGGGAACTGCTTGACTTCTTTGCCTGCATCCTCCAGTGCTTTCACGACGGAGATGAGATGGAACACGCCGAGGCGCTGCCGCTGTTCTCCGATCTGCTGAAGGAAGAATACCTGTGGTCGGAGGAATACGACGAGGAAGAAGATGAGATGCGCTACGAGGAGGACGAGGTCTTCCCCGATGACCTGTTCTACAGCTTCTATTACTACTCCTGGCAAGCGGTGAAAGCCTACCAGGATGTATTGGAGCAAGTCCCGGCAGAGTTTTCCAAGCCCGCTGCCGAGGTGCTGGAACTGCTGTAAAGGAGGCTACACCGATGTTTGAAGAATTCTATGAGATGTACGAGCCCGAGGAGCAGGAAGTGGTCGCCCTGATCAATCGCTGCATTGGGGGCGGATTTAACTGGAAAGGCAACTTTTGGGAAATGACCGTTGTGACGCTGGGCATGGTGTTCTGTGACACCGGCAAGGTCAGCACCAAAGAGGAACGACTGGATTGGCCGGTCACCGAGGAGGAACGCAATAGCGACAAGGGCTGGGGACGCTTTGGCAAGGAGCAGATCTGCCGCCTGAAGATCCGCCGGATGA
>NZ_NFIQ01000203.1 GCF_002159455.1 Flavonifractor sp. An306 | reverse complement strand
ATGATTTCCCTAATGATCGAAGACTTGATGTTGATTTTACGAAAATTAACATTGTTCTGGCACAGGGCGAGGCAAGGACAGAGGAAATTGCCGGAAATGCACCATATCTGCTTGTGTTTGACGAGATGTTGGAGATTGCTGACCTTGAGTTTGTCGATGCAGAATTGAACGTAAAATATTCGACCTTCTATAGCGAAAACCTGATGGAAAATGCCACATCTGATGACATCTCTAGCATCTTTAGCTAATAGAATTAAATACGCTGTAAGAATTTAGCCCCCTCTTGCATCTATTGGCTAGAAGAGTAGCGACGATACCCAAATGTGAGGGGGGGACTTATATAGAAAATGACTTGGAGAGGTAAATATTTTTTACTCTATGATAAAAGGAGCCTTTTATGAGAATATCAGGAGGCAACATGATACAAAACGTAAAGAACTTCTCCCTTGTGCTGTTCTGTTGCCTGTTTCTTTCACTTTGCACAGCCTGTACACGGGCATTAACAGGCAACATAGAAACACCATCTCCAATGCCAACTCAACCAGAGGCCACCATACCTTCCAATAGTCCAGAAGCCACCCTCCATGAGTGGTCTGGTGATGGATTCTCATACACCAGTAAGAATCTGGGGATTACAGTCGAATTTCCTCCAGAGTGGGAAAACTTAATGACCATTTCAGACGATATAACTTATGAGTATTTTGTGGAAGGACAATCTGAGCCCCTAAATTGCGTTACTCTTAAAGCAATCCACGGAGGAGAGAATGGGGAGATACCTATCGCTTATATCTATTGGCGCGCCGCAGATGAACATGGACCTGAAGCTGATTATGGAGAATGTGTCACTCTGGTAGAGCGAGAGGGGAATGTCTGCTTATGCTGGATGCCTATGAACACAAAAATAGGACTTGAGCTTTTAGAGGACACAGCACTATATGACGAATACGATATTGTGGAGCAAGGCATTCTCAGTGGTGAGTATGAAATCGAACTGCTAGACTTAGAAAGGGATTTATCCGAGCTTGCATTTGATGATCTGGATATGAACGCCCCCGTTGGGGTTGGGTTCAACCTTGCGTTTGAAAATGATGATTTTATCATTTTTTACGGGACTGATGGTCTATTTTGCTACGATTTATCAGAGAAAGAAATCATTTTCAGCGTGGATTTTATTA
>NZ_NFIQ01000202.1 GCF_002159455.1 Flavonifractor sp. An306 | reverse complement strand
TGGCCGCAAGCGGTTTTTGCCTGATGAATCAAATCCCAAAAAGCATCCGGATTATCCTCTGTAATTTTAGTAACATGGTCTTGCTCTGCCGTAATGATCACCTCTTTTTTATCTGCCGGACATCCTGTGGCAATAGCCCCGTTCATCTGGAGCCACGCCCGTTCCGATGGCGTTGCTTCTGTGTAACCCGCGCTGCCTGTTCATGCTCCAGTGGATTCAGATGGCAATTTTGCAACAGCGTTTCATATAATCTGCGTTCAAACTGTTGGTAGGCTGGTGTGGTAGTATCAATGGGTTGGAGGATTGCGTGTTCATAGCCAGTTCCGGGCACGATCTCCCAGCGGATGGCATGGAACTGATCCGCCAGCAGATAGCGCATGAGCTGATGACCGTTCATCCTTTCAAACATCCCGCGGGAGTCCTCATAAGGGAACTGCTTATATAGATCAAAGCCTGTCATCCTTTGGGCTGTGAAGTACAGCTTGAAGCCCCCTGGGTCCAGTTCCGGGGCGAGCTGCTCATAGAATGTCTTTGCGTCCATCTCAACCAGCCCTTCTCCACTTGTGGGCCAGCCGTTCCAGAACAGTCAGCCTGCCGGACACTTTCCGTGCCGAGAGATCCAGCCCATTCATCTGGCTCTGGATACGGCGGCGGATCTGCTTGAGCTGCCGCCTGTCGCCGCAGCCCTCCAGCACCACATAGCTGCCTTTTCCGTTGGCCAGCACCTCACGCCGCCCGCACTCATCCCGGAGACTGGCCATGAGCCGCTGGCCCAGGCGCTTGCGGTAGCTGTCCTGGAGGGCCTCCACATCCCCGCACACGCCATGCTTTTTCAGGATCGCGGCGATCTCGCTGGAGTGGATCTCCATTCCCTCGAACAACGCCTCCAGGATCTCCTGCTCCGCCTCTGGCGGCAGTCTGGGCGGAGCAGTCGGCTTGGCACCCGCGTTTTCCCGCTTCATCGTTCTGCCTCCTTGCGCTTTTTTTGAGGGGAACGCGGTGTTTTTGCAGGCTGCGGATCACCGCGCCAGGTTTCCGGGGCCATGGTGTTGATATGGCGGAGCATATTCCGCACATTTGCACAGGTGAATTCCGGCTGTTCAAATCCATGGCGCTCCGTGTAGATGGTCCACTTATGGGTCTCATGGGGACTGTCCCGGATGACCACAAAATATCTC
>NZ_NFIQ01000201.1 GCF_002159455.1 Flavonifractor sp. An306 | reverse complement strand
TCTTCCTTAATGAAGTGGTTTTTGGGCAGGTATACCGCCTCATAGTCCATAAAGGACGGCGTGGTGGGCAGGGCGGTCATCAGCCCCAGCAGGCCGTACCGGGTAACGAACTCCATCACCGCCTTTTCCACTTCTGCTTCCGGCTTGCGTCCCATCATCAGCATCCCCACATTCAGCGCATCCAGCACAATGCCAGGGACCTCTTTCAGCGGATTGTAGACATCCGGCCTTGCGTTTTTGCCGGGAGTGATGTACCGCTTGCCATCTTCCGCTGTTTTCAGCTCATAGTGATCGTACCGCACCCAATGGGAACGGGACTGTTCAAACAAATTTTTCATCATACACGCCCTTTCTCCTTAATCGTCCCAATTATCAGGGGCGGTTTTTCTTTTTTCTGTGCTTGGTCTTGTTCTCCCGCCGGATCACGGCGTCCTTGCCCTGTTTCCTTGCAATTTTCGAGTATTCCTCCAAAAACTGGCGTTCCCGCAAGGTCAAGCTGCTGCCATGCTCCTGCTTGCCGCACAGATGGTCATACATCTGGCGCTGCAATTTCTTGTGGATGGTTTTTCGCAGCTTGCGGATGTTGCGGTCAGACTGCCCACGCATAGCGGCAAGCCGGGTGGTGCTGTACAGCCGCAAAGAGAGGAAATACAGAACTTCCTTATGTTCCTCGCTCAGTTCCTCCACCATGCGGGATATAAAGGTGTCAGCGGTCAGGTTGTGCATCTCATAGGGGCAGTCAAACAGGATGTCCAGAAAGTTTCCGGCCATCAGCTGCCGGTATGCGGGATTGTTCATCCAGCGGGGAATGAGCTTCGGTTCCGGCACCGCCTGATATTCCAGCGGCACATCCCCACGGAGATTTTCATGGTCCCGCTCCCGGCGCTCCCGGTTCCGGTCCAGCTTGTTCCATTCCTCCACCACGGCCCGGAAATCCTTTTCGGTGCGGGCAGCTTCCTCCAGCCGCCGTATGGCCTCGGCTCGCATCTCCCGTTTCAGCCGCTTTTCGCTGACCGGGGCGGCTTCTTCTTCCTCGTTTTCCAGCTCCGCTTCATAGTCGATGGGATGCTCGTCCTGCTCCAGCTCATTTTCCAGCTCAGCCAGACGTTCTTCCGCAAGCGCCTGTTCCAGCGTTTCCTCCGCCCCAGCGCCTGTCCCATCGTCCCATCCGGTGAAGCCACCCTCGGTATCCAGAAGCTCGTCATCAG
>NZ_NFIQ01000200.1 GCF_002159455.1 Flavonifractor sp. An306 | reverse complement strand
ACGCATCTTCACTTCCTTCAATCGCACCATAGGAAATCAATTCGCCCAAAGTTAAAGGTGTGGGCATTTGATTCGCAATAAAAGGATTATAAGGATTTTTCTGTTTCATATATAATGAGTTCTCCTTTTTCAACCTGTATGGAATCTCTGTGTGGCACCATGCAGGATGGTTACACAAAATTAAGGATAGTTTCTGTGACTAAGTATTCGGGGCAATTTGTTTAAAATTAGGTATGGTGCTTTTTATTTTTTCTAAATCATCAATATCTATCATCTTAGCCTGGTTTGGTATCTCAACTCTGCTAATTTGTATTCCTTTATTACAGCTTGAACACCAAATAGGAAGGTATCCAATATGTGTGATTGGACTTCCAATATATATATATTCAATACTCTCATTGCCACACTCAGGACAGATAAACTTTCTTGCAGAACAGTTGTTTTCAGGTATAAGTTTGAGTATTTCTAACCAATCTTTAAACATTTTATATTCTCCATTATCGTCTTTTTAAGAAAAGTATAGCACAATACTGTGAACAAATCTATTTCATATCAGCTCGTCAGCGGCACTCCTAATTGCATATAGGAACAGAACACCCTCTCCAGTGATGGAGAGGGTGCCTTTTTATCCGTAGATCAAATCCTGTATCGCATATTTGAGGCCCTGCACTTGGCTCAGCAGCCAAAAGGCCAGCTTCGGCAGCCCGAATGGGCTGATAAGGAACGCAATCACCAGCAGAATCAAGCCGTTTTGCGGAGAATATGCCACCAGCACAGCCACGCCCAGCGGAATGGATCTCGGCAGGACGGTGGGAAACTGTCGAGAGTCCGTGTCGTGGGTGCAGTAGATGCTCCAGGCCGCTTGCTTATCAGTTCTATTATAGTGGGTTTGGGGACTTTCTTCAATCCTGCTGTTGGGGCCTGGGGCCTTTATCGGCCTGTCAGCGTAGAAAGAGGGCAGTCGATTTCTCGGCTGCCCCTGTGGGTGGGCTATTTTATTGTGCCACTTGAAAACGGAAATTGAGGCATTAAATATGTTTTTTTATTGGTTGGTTTGAAATTTTCACTCTACTATCCTTTCTGTGCTTCATTATTAGTTGTTCCATAGTGTTAATTTCCCCAGTTTCTCCATCTATTGCAATCAATAGTGGTCCCTCTAGTTCAGTTCCTTCTTGAGTAAAAACTGTAAAACTAGCATCCCAATAACCATCC
>NZ_NFIQ01000020.1 GCF_002159455.1 Flavonifractor sp. An306 | reverse complement strand
TTTGATGTCACGGCAAGACCCCCCGTACAAATTAGTGCTGGAACGTTCCGCTACGTTCCAGCACTATTATCTCATGGAAGTCTATCCGCCTGCTCCTTTGACGGTTACTTTCATATTGCGAAAACCGAGGGCAGGGCGGCTACCAAGTGCCGCTCTGCTTTTCTATATCTATCCTTGCGAAAAGTATCGAAAAAATAAATCTCACCGTGAGACACAAACCGCGCTTTCTGTCGCTGAACATTTTGTTTTGGAAACTTTTGGAATTTTTTGCGAATAATGAGCAAAATCCATTTTTCCAGGATATTAGGGTATGAGAAGGGGAAAAGGAGACCACAAATGGGGCGCTACGAGGACTACAACGAAATGCTGTACGAAGCCTACTGCAAGGCCGCCATCGACAACGCTATCCTAAAGGCGCGCCAGAAAAAGGTCGCCCACGGGCAGCGTGTGTCCCCCCTGTCCGACCTGTCGGACGCAGACCTTTTCTCCCTAGCGGATGAATGGGAGCCGGAGCTACCAGACGAACCTTTCACATATTACATCCGGGAACAGGCCATCCAGATCAAAGACCAAAAGCTGGGACAAGCACTCTCCAGCCTACTCCCCAAAGACCGTGAGATCATCCTGCTCTACTACTTCCTGGGCTTACGGGACGAGGCCGTGGCAAAACGGCTGAACATGAGCCGGGCCACCGTCCAGCGCCGCCGGGAGAAAGCACAGAAGAAACTGAAAACGATATTGGAGGAAAACCCATGAAGTATGTACCCTTTGCAATCATCCAGGCGGCACAGCACTACGATCCAGAAGCCACAGGTTTTGTCCGGCGCCATTTTGCCGGGTACATAGCATACAAAGCCCTCAGTCCCTTTCTGGATGAACACGGCCGCTTTCACAACCTCCCGGACGATGACCTCTGCTATGAGGCAGAGAACGCCCTGTTTGCCGCCATGGGCCGGTTTCGTTTCCGGGAGCCCCCGGCGGACTTCTCCCTTTAGTTTTTCCATCCGGCCGAAGTGCATCGCCCCAGGCGGCGCACTTCTGCGGGCTGGAAACAGCCTGCCGGAGTTCCCCCACGGCCACTGGGTATTTTGCACGGCGTCGCTCCCGCCAGCGGGCAGGTGAAACCAGCCGGGCAAAATATTCCGCTCTTTTCGCCTAACGAGGATGCTCCGGGAAACACAACTGAATAGGGCGACCAGATACATTCCGTATGTGTGAAGCCAGACGGCGGGTGCGCGGGGATATTTTCACCGGGAAAGGGGGAACAACGCCGGGAGGAAAGGAGCGAACACCACCAGCGCCGCAAACGGCTCCAGGCAGAGCCGAGGCCACGAGGCACATCCGGGGATGATGATACTTGCGCCGGCTATGCGTCACAGCGTAGGGCGCCCCGCCCACGGGAATGGGGGGAGGCACGATTAAGACCTATGGAGCGGCCCAGCCAACCGCCGTCTGAAACCGTCCTGAAAATAGAAACGTGAATCATAGAATCCGCACTGCTTGTCGGTGCGGATTTTGTCGTAAAATAAATCTCACCATGAGACGCAAAACAAAAGATAAAGGGGGTGTTCCCATGGCTGTCATGCCCCAGGTGGAGCAGCCAAGAGTAGAGACAGAGATTAAGATTGGCAATACATATTATCGGGTGAATGGATTTTTTGCCTCCCAGGGCGTCACCGTTTCCAAGAAAATCATGCGGGTACTTGACAAGGAAACAAAGAAGTAAAAAATATTGCAAAAATCCGCAAAAATTTGACGTTTTGCTTGACATTTAGTATAATATAAGTGTCACAAGACAGGGAACGGTGACTGCCGGATTGGAGGCTATGATGAACAGGCAGTCAAATAAAATCACCGCGCTCTATTGCCGCGTGGGAGGTTCCTGCGGCGATATGGACGGATTGATCCGCAGAAACCAGATGGAGCGGCTTGCCGGATATGCGGCGGGGCATGGGCTCCAAAATTCAGAGTTCTTTTGTGATTGGGGGATTCCTGGCTCCACGCCGGAGCGCCCGGAATATCAGAGGATGCTCCGGGAGATCGAGGCTGGAAATGTGTCTGACCTCATTGTGGTGAGCATAAATCGCCTATGGCGTGAATGGGAAGCCGGATATGAATTTTTCTGCTCTGTCCTGCCGAACCACGACGTTACACTCCATATTCTCCAGGAGAACAGCATTTCCACCCCGCAAGACCTGAAAGACGCGGCGGCCCGGTATGAAGAACTCCTGGCCCTCTTTCAACTGGAAAGCCAGAGAGGGGGACGGAAGTGATGGCAGCTCTTATCAAAAGCATTGTGGAGAAATGGGTGGCTCTTTATGTCCGCCTTTCCCGCGACGATGAAAACGAGGGCGACAGTAACAGCATTGCCCACCAAATCGAGATACTGACCCGATACGCAAAAGAGCACAGCATTACCAACTACAAAATTTATAAGGATGACGGATATTCTGGCACCAACTTCAAGCGGCCTGGGTTTCAAGAAATGCTGGCCGATATTGAGGCCGGATTGGTGAGCATGGTGATTGTCAAGGATATGTCCCGGTTCGGCCGCAACTACCTAGAAGTGGGGCTCTATACGGAAATTCGTTTTCCAGAGATGGGCGTCCGGTTCGTGGCCGTCAACGACGGCGTGGACAGCGATAACCAATCGGACAATGATTTCACCCCATTCCGCAATATTATGAATGAGTGGTACGCAAAGGATACCAGTAAAAAGCTGCGGGCGGTGCTCCGCAATAAAGGATTGTCTGGGAAAAGAATTGCAGTCAGGGCACCCTATGGCTACATCCGGTGCGCGGATGGAAGCCTGATTATCGACGAGGAAGCCAAGCCAGTGGTGCAGTTGATTTTCCAACTCTGCATTGAGGGTAACGGGGCGAGGAAGATTTCTCGCATCCTCCAGGAACGAAAAATTCCCTCCCCGGCCACACTGGAATTTCAGCGAACCGGCCACACGAAACGATACCACCCGGACACCCCATATTATTGGCCGACAGGGACGATCGCCTGTATGCTCAAGCAAGATACCTACATAGGTCAGACCACGAATTTCAAGACATTCAAGCCGTCCTATAAGAGCAAACGGATGATAAAAAATCCCCCGGAGAAATGGGTGACGTTTGAAAATACCCATCCGGCCATCATTGACCGGGAGACCTGGGACATGGCCCAAAAAGAGCTGTCCCAGCGCCACCGTCCCACCAGGACGGGCGAAATGGGCCTGTTCTCCGGCCTGGTCTTTTGCGCCGACTGTGGCTCAAGGCTGCATCTCCGCCGATCCGCTGGGTGGACATACGAGCAGGAGTGCTACACCTGTTCCGGCACGCAAAGTCGGATAAAATGCACCGCTCACTATATCCGCTCCGTTGTTTTGGAACAGCTTGTTTTGCAGAACTTACAACGGGTGATGGCTTATGTCAAGGATGATGAGGATGAGTTTGTTCGTCTGGTCATGCGGAACAAATTAAATGCAAGGATGACCGAACAGGAGCAGGCCAAGCGCCAGCTTGAAAAACAGGAGCGGCGGATTCTTGAACTGGATTCTATCATCCAAAGGCTTTATGAGGATCACGTTATAGGCAAGCTCACGGCGGAACGATTTGTCAAGATGTCTGCGGGGTATGAGCAGGAACAGACCGACTTGAAAAATTCGGTAAAAGAGCTGCGGGAACTTGTCAGCACAATGGAGACGGAAGAAGTCAATATCCAGAGCTTTTTGAAAATTATAAAGAAGTACACCGAGCCCACGGAATTGACACCGCTCCTACTCCATGAATTCGTGGAGAAAATTGTTGTCCATGCCCCGGATAGGTCCAGCGGCCAGCGGGTACAGCAGATTGATGTGCATTACAACTTTATCGGTGAAATTGATTTGTCCCCGGAGTACATCAAAACAAACACTTGAAACCTAAACACCAGCCCGTCACTACACAAGTCGCAATATACATTTATGAATGATTTCACTCATGGAAGCGAATATGCTTGCACTCGGCGCGCTTTAAGATTGTGGATAAACGTTTCCGCACCGCTGCCGGGTCTTGTGGTGAGTCCACTTTCACTGGTGAGGGAAATATCCATTGGGTGGTGGCGGATTTTTTGTAGGCTTTAAGGACGGCCAGAACTGGGGGAGGGAGTATGACGCTGCGGTTGGAGGCTTTTGTCTTTGGCTGCGACACCACCAGCTCCCCCTGTACTCGATGTACCTGCCGCTCTACCCGAAGGGCCCCTGTTTTAAAGTTCAGGTCATCCCATTTTAGCGCACAGATTTCGCCACGGCGCAGTCCAGTGGATAGTTCCAGCAGAAGCATTTCGTAGCAGCCATCCTCCCTGGCCTGGATCAATAGCCGCTGGATTTCTTCCGGTGTCAGCACCTTCATTTCTCTGGGCTTGGAAGACGGAAGTTTACATCCGTCTGAGGGGTTTCGAAAGATTAGCTTTTCTTCTACCGCGTAATTCAGTGCTGCATGGAGAGTGGTATGGATGCCCCGAACGGTCTGGTCGGACAGACCTTCGCCGTAGAGTTCTGCCCGCAGCAGTCTGCCACCTTTTTTGAGATTTGTGTAGAACTTCTGGATATCTCCTGTGGTCAACTTGTCCAACTGGATACCTCCGAGAGCAGGGATGATGTGCTGATAGATCCGGCGCTCATAGGACATCTGGGTGTTGGGGCGGAGGTTTGCTTTCTTATATCCCTGGTACCAGAGGTTCAGCCAGTCACTTAGTAGAATCCCCGGCTTTGGCTGATCGTTCACAGGTTCCCGGAGCCTCTCACGCAGCTGTGCCAACTTTGTTGCACATTCCGCCTTGGTTTTTGCCAGCACATTCTTGGTAACTGGAAAGCCCTTCTCGTCGCGGTTAATCACATACCGGCCTTCCCAGCGCCCATCTTTCCTCAGATGGATGCTGCCGTCGCCGCGCTTTCTGTGCTTTGCCATGGGGCCATCTCCTCTCCCAGGTAGTCGGTGAGAAAGTTGCCTACGATCTCAGCCGCTTTCCGGTGCATATCGCTTGTGGTGTGGGTGTAGGTATCGACGGTAAAGCTGGCTTTTGTATGGCCTAGAATACCGGATAGCGTTTTGGCGTCCACGCCATTGGCCAAAGCGTGGGTAGCGAAAGTGTGGCGCAGATCGTGGAATCGAATGTCGGGTAGCTTGTTTTCCTGTAATATCTTTTTCAGCTGATGGTAAGCTGTGGAGGGATTCATGGGCGCCTCCGGCTGCAGTGGATTGTAAAAGATCCAGGGGGAGTAAGATGCCTTTTTGCGCACCCGCAACAACTCCGCTGTGCTGTCTGGCAGGACAATGGTGCGGGTGCCGGCGCAGGTCTTGGGATTACCTACTACCAACCGCCCGCCCTTTTCTTTGTGGAGGGTGCGGTGGATACTGAGCGTTCCCTTTCGCTCATCAAGGTCAGACCACATGAGGCCGCAGATCTCTCCCAGACGCAGGCCAGTGGTCAGTTCCGTGTAGAAGAAGTCGTACCAGATAGGGTCCTGCTTCACCGCTGACAGAAAGATATCCATCTGCTCGTCGTTCAGAGTGGTCATGGTTTTGTGCGCTACCTTAGGCGGAGCCACATGGTCAGCGGGATTATAAGGTAGCAGCCGTTGATCTACTGCGGATTTTAGAGCATGATGGAGCGTGGTATGGATGCCGTGAACGGTTGTTGTGGACAGTCCACGGCTCTGGCCGGGGCGGGGGTGTATTCTGCCTCGTTGCTTTAAGGCGTCGTAGAGCTTTCGCAAATCGTCTGCTGTAATTTGCGTGAGCCTCTTTTGCCCCAGGTAGGGTTTGACATGATGCTCCAGGTCACTGCGGTAGTGCTCCAGTGTGCCGGGACGGAGCACGGAGGACATCTGCTCCAGCCAGCGATCCAGCCATTCCGACAGCGTCATCTTACACTCTTCTGTCAGGTCCACGCCCTGATAGACGTTGATATTTTGCCGGAGCTTGGCGGTCAGCTCCTTTTGGGTGTCAGCATAGATGTAGCGGAAGATGGAGTCGCCGTTCTCCTTATGGCCGATGACGATGCGGCCCTCCCAGCGGCCATCTTCCCTTTTACGCACCATGCCGTCCCCGGATGGTCGTCTCTTTGCCATTTTTCTTCACCTCCTATGTCTTATCTTTGTACGCTACTTTACAGGGAGGAACCGGTGTGGCTCAGCCACCCGCTGGTACAGTACCGCACCGCAGCTGCGGCAGATCAGGTATTGCAGCCGGTTGCCCAGCAGACCGTGCTTCTTAAAGGTAATCAGTGCCTCACCGTGCTGCCAGCCCAGGCCGATATCCTCGCTTCCGCAATACTGGCACCGCTGAACGGGAAACTGTGTGTTCCCCATGTTTACCCCTCCTCTTCCAGTTGGAGCCGGATACGCTTATCCTCCAGTTCCCGGAGAAGCCCTATGGCCAGCCGGAACCCATCCTCGAAGCTGGACTGGGCCAGCTCCGCTTTCAACTGCTCTTGCGCATCTATCAGATGCATCAGCTTCCGCTGCTGCGCCTGATCCAGACAGTCCCGCACCTCCTGACGGGTGTTTTCAATCTCTTCCTCCAGTTCGCTGAAGCCCGTGGCCCGGAAGTAGCGCCGGTACAGTTCGCTCATGTAGTAGCCCATGTGTGCCGCCTCCTTTGCAGCAACACACAATACCCTACCTCCGGTTGCTGTACCTTTGATTTTACGCGATAAGGCCAGCTTTATAAAGGTAAAGGAGTCGTGTGGTGGGGAAGGACCCGGCCATTTTCCAGATACTGCAGACCAGTGTGTAAAGATATAAATTCCCTTATACCTTTTAAATAACGCTGCAGTGTAAGGATTTTGGACACCGGCCTCCTCTTTTTTTCCTGGATCGCCGGAAGCCGCTTGTGATGGCGGCCCTTGAGCCGCTGGCAGAGGGGAGAGCGGCAGCCTGTTTCCCGCGCTGTCACCCTCCTGCCCAAAACAGGCCCCATTATTTTTGGGCGCTTTGCCTCTTGACGGGAGTTGCAAAGTCGATATAATAAAATTAGAATAATTCTAATTTTGGTGTTGCAGCCATGACCAAGTATGGAAAGAAAATCTTAGAGATTGTCAGTTCCTCCGGCAGCCATATGACAGCTGAGGAAATTTTTGATGCACTTCGGCAGACCTATCCGTCTGTGGTGTTGGCTACCGTGTACAACAACCTCAACCGCCTGTGGCAGGAGGATCTGCTCCGCAAGGTATCGGTGGAGGGAATGCCCGATCGGTATGACCGTATCCAGCGCCACGATCATTTGGTGTGCAAGAGGTGCGGCAGGCTGCTGGACATTGATCTGGGTGATCTCACCTCACAGCTGGAGCAAAAGGCCGGAATTTCTATTTTGTCGTATGATCTGAAGCTGACTTATGTATGTGAGGACTGCCAGAACAAATGAAAAAGAAAGGAATGTGAGCAAACTGAACCATTTGCCTTTATCTGTCCGTGTCCCCATTGAGGCGGACAACCCCAGCATTGTCCGCTGGGAAGAAAAGTGCATCCGCTGCGGCATGTGCAAGGAGGCCTGTACCAACCTGATGGGGGTACACGGCACGTATACGCTGGAGCAAACCGGAGGCAAGGCAATCTGCATTTACTGCGGCCAGTGCGCCAATGTCTGCCCCGTGGACAGTATCACGGAGCGGGACGAGTGTTCCCAGGTACAAACGGCCATTGCCGACCCCAACAAGGTGGTTGTGGTCAGCACCTCCCCCTCCGTCCGGGCTGCTTTGGGTGAGGAGTTCGGCATGGAGCCGGGCGCCTTTGTGGAAGGGAAGATGGTGGCCCTGCTGCGGGCTCTGGGGGTGGACTATGTGCTGGACACCAACTTTGCCGCCGACCTCACCATTGTGGAGGAGGCCAGCGAGCTGCTCCGCCGGATCAAAGAGCAGGACCGCCCTCTGCCCCAGTTTACCAGCTGCTGCCCGGGCTGGGTACATTTTGCGGAGATTTACGCTCCGGAGCTGCTGCCGCATCTGTCTACCGCCAAAAGCCCCATCGGGATGCAGGGTCCTACGGTAAAGACCTACTTTGCCAGGCAGATGGGCCTGGATCCCCAGCAGATCGTTCATGTGGCCCTGACCCCCTGCACGGCCAAAAAGTTTGAGATCCGGCGGGAGGAGATGCACGCGGCCGCCGACTACCACGGTGTGGAGGGCATGCGGGACACCGACCAGGTGATTACGACAAGAGAGCTGGCCCGGTGGGCCAGAGCGGCTGGAATCGACTGGAACACCCTGGAGGACTCTGCCTACGACTCCCTGATGGGCAAGGCCTCGGGCGCGGGGGTCATCTTCGGCAACACCGGCGGGGTGATGGAGGCCGCTCTGCGCACCGCTTATGAATACCTCACCGGCCAGGCGGCGCCTCAGGAGCTGCTTCAGCTCAGCCCCGTCCGGGGCTATGAAGGCGTGCGGGAGGCCCAGGTGGAGATTGGGGAACTGACGCTGCAGGTGGCTGTGATCTACGGCACCGCCAACGCCCGCGCGTTCCTCCAGCGCATGAAGGAAAGCGGAAAGCAGTACCACTTTGTGGAGGTCATGGCCTGCCCCGGCGGCTGCATTGGCGGCGGCGGACAGCCCAAGGACCTGATGAAAAACGCCGACGAGACCCGCAAGAGCCGCATTGCCGCGCTCTACCGGCGGGACGGCTCCATGGCCCTTCGCACCAGCCACGAAAATCCCGAAATCAAAGTGGTCTATGAGGCCTTTTACGGGCAGCCCCTCAGCGAGCTGGCTGAGCGGATGCTTCATACCACCTATTTTCCTGCGCAGGCAGCCAAAGCGGTGTTGAAACCCACTGCCTGTAAGGAACCCATCTCAGGAGGAGAAAAACAGGTTATGAAAAAGTGGAAATGTAAAGTCTGCGGATATATTCACGAAGGGGACAGCGCGCCGGAGTCTTGCCCCCTCTGCAAGCAGCCCGCCTCCGCCTTCGAGCTGATGGAGGAGGCCCCCGTCAAGAGCGCCAACAAGTACGCCGGTACCCAGACCGAGAAGAACCTGGAGGCTGCCTTCGCCGGAGAATCTCAGGCACGGAACAAGTACACCTACTTCTCCTCTGTGGCTCAGCGCGAGGGGTACGAGCAGATCGCCGCCCTCTTCCTCCAGACCGCGGAAAACGAAAAGGCCCACGCCAAGCTGTGGTTTGAGGAACTGCACGGCGTGGGAAATACCGCCGAGAACCTGCTCCATGCCGCTGAGGGGGAAAACTACGAGTGGACCGACATGTACGACGGCTTTGCCAAAACCGCCGAGGAGGAGGGTTTCCCCGAGCTGGCCGCCAAGTTCCGTCTGGTGGCCGCCATTGAGAAGCGTCATGAGGAGCGTTACCGCGCCCTGCTGCGCAACGTGGAGACTGCCCAGGTCTTTGAAAAGAGCGAGGTCAAGGTGTGGGAGTGCCGCAATTGCGGCCACATCGTGGTGGGTACCGCTGCTCCGGAGGTGTGTCCCACCTGCCTGTACGCCAAGAGCTTCTTTGAAATTCACAGCGACAACTATTGATTCCATAAAAACAGAGGGCGCTGCAGATCAGATTCTGCAGCGCCCTTCTATTAAGATTCATCTATTCTCTTGGAATGGTTTAATTCTATTGCGTGATTGCCCCAACTGGATGAACCGCATGAGGATGGCGGCCACCTGGGTTCGGTGGCGGTGTCCTGGGGATTCTGCGTGCAAAACCGGCAAATTTGGAGTAACAGACAGAACGGAATGTGTTATAATCCAAAGCGCGAGCCCTATCTTTGCAGAGAGACCAGACAATCCGATGCAAAGCCTGGATAAGGAGGTTAAAATCATGAAACGCAGCGAGATCAACGCCGCTTTGAGGGAGATGGAGCGGATGGTGAAAGAGTACCGCTTTGCCCTGCCGCCCTTCTGCAGCTTCACACCGGAGCAGTGGAGGGAAAAGGGTCATGACTACGATGAGATCCGGGACAACATGTTGGGGTGGGACATTACCGACTATGGCATGGGAGACTTTGACAAACTGGGCTTTTCTCTCATCACCCTCCGCAACGGTAACCTGAAGATGGACCAGTATACCAAGACCTATGCGGAAAAGCTGCTGTATTTGAAAGAGGGCCAGTATTCCCCCATGCACTTTCACTGGTCCAAAATGGAGGACATCATTAACCGGGGAGGGGGAACGGTGCTCATCCGGGTGTACCATTCCACCCCTGAGGAGGAGCTGGACCGGGAATCGGAGGTTCACGTCCATGTGGACGGCCGGGAGCTGGTGGTTCCCGCGGGCAGCCAGGTGCGCCTGACTCCCGGGGAGAGCATCACCATCTACCCCTGCCTCTACCATGACTTCCAGGTGGAGCCCGGCTCCGGCCCCGTCCTGTTGGGGGAAGTGAGCCAGTGCAACGATGACAACACAGACAACCGCTTTTATGAGAAGCTGGGACGCTTTCCCGCCATTGAGGAGGACGAGCCGCCCTACCGGCTGCTGTGCAACGAATACCCCGCTGCGAAATAGGGGAGAGCGGCCTGCCTCTTCAGTCCACAGATGTAAAGCCAAAGGAAAGCTGCATGTGGAAGCGCGGCTCGATGAGCGCATACCGGTCGGCCAGCACCGGGCCGCAGCTGTTGGAGCCGATGCCGCTGTTTTTGTAGTCCAGACACAGCTCAACCTGGTCGCTCTTTTGCAGCTCGAAGTTATGGGCGGCGGCAGCCAGCGCCTCCTGGGGATAGTGGGAGGCCCGGAAGCTGAAGGGCTGCTGGCCCGCCGCCCACAGGGCCGCGTCGGCGCAGCTCAGGCGCAGCCGCTGGCACCCCATATGACTGCCGTGCTCCTGGGGCTTGATATAGTCCACATATTCGCCGCTGACCGTGCCGGTAAACCGGCCGAACCAGCAGGCGTTCTTTTTGTCCAGGTAGCTTTCCTGGGGGCCGTAGCCGGTGTAGTCCAGCTGCTCAAACCCGGCGGGCAGCTTTATGCGCAGGCCGAACCGGGGCAGGAAGGGGAACGCCTCGTCCCGCACCCCGTCCAGCTCCAGCGTGATAGTACCGGCGGCGTCCAGCCGCCAGAGGGCGGTGCAGCGCAGGAAAGGCTGGCGGATGGAGGCGGCGAACACCAGCTCGCACCGGATGGCCGTTTCCTCCCCCTCCAGCACCTGGCAGCGGGCCACCCGCACCTGGGCGCGGTCATACCCGGCCTGCTCCCAGACCCGGCGGATCTTGCGGTCGTTGTCGGTGGGGGCCCGCCACACGTTGAAGCCCATGGGCTCGGCAAGCCGCTGGGCCCCGTTCCACACCAGGCTCTTGAAGCAGCCGGTGAACCGATCCAGCACATAGGCAAAGGTTTCGCCGCTTACCCGGATCTCCGCATCGGTTTCCTCTACCGTCAGCCGGCCGGGCTTGGGGGCGGGGGCCTGCCTTTGGGCCTGGCGCAGGGTCAGCTGGTCAAAGCCCAGCTCTTCCCCGGCCTGCACAAAGTCAGAGCTGGTGCGGGCCAGATAGATCAGGCGAAGGTCCACCCGGCCGGACTGATGGGGCAGCGGGCAGGGCAGCGCCATCCGCGCCGTGCCCCTGGGGGGCAGGGCGGGCAGCGTCCCTTCGCCCCGCTCCACCACCACGCCGTCCAGCTGGAGCTCCCAGCGGTACTCCGCCAGCTGGCTGACATCCACAAAGTCCAGCGTGCTGCGCAGCTCGATGTCATCCCCCAGCCAGCGGGCCCGCACCGGCCGCCAGACGTTTTTCAGCTCCTTCAGACCGGTGTGGGGAATCCGGTCCGGGGATACAAGCCCGTCCACACAGAAGTTGATGTCGTGGGGGAACTCGCCGCTGTCGCCGCCGTACAGGAATTTGCGGCGGCCGTCCGCCGTGGTCCCCCCGTCGATGGCGTGGTCGCACCACTCCCACACAAAGCCGCCCAGAATGCCGGGCTGCTCCAGAAACAGCGTCTCGTAATCCTCCAGATCCCCCGGGCCGTTGCCCATGGCGTGGCAGTACTCCACCAGCAGGAAGGGCTTGGTGTTGGCGGGGTTTTCCAGCCACTGGCGCACAAAATCGGGCTCGTTGTACATCCGGCTGTACAGGTCCAGCATGCTGGTGTCGTTCACATGGCCGCCGGTCTGGTGCCAGGAGCCCTCGTAGTGCATCAGGCGGGTGGGATCATAGTCCCGGCCCCAGCGGCCCGCCTCTTCAAAGCCGGGGCCGTAGCCGGACTCGTTGCCCAGGGACCAGATGAGGACCGCAGGGCTGTTTTTGTCCCGGATGATGCACCGCTGCACCCGGTCCAGGATCAACGGCGCAAACTCCTTTTGCTGGGCGATCAGGCCGAAGGTGGTCTCATCGCCGCCCCCAAATACCTCGGTCACGCCGTGGCACTCCACGTCGGCCTCGTCGATGAGATAGAAGCCGTAGCGCTCGCACATCTGCACAAACCAGGGGGCGTTGGGGTAGTGGCTGCTGCGGATGGCGTTTACGTTGTGCTGCTTCATCAGGGCCAGGTCCTTCAGCGCCTGCTGGTAGCTGATGGTAAAGCCGGTAACCGGGTCGGAATCGTGGCGGTTTACCCCCTTTAAGCGCAGGGGCCTGCCGTTGAGCAGCACCTGACGGCCCTTGACCGTGATATCCCGCACCCCCACCGGCTGGCAGATGACCTCCTGGCCGGTGCGCAGCAGCAGCTGGTACAGATGGGGCGTCTCGGCGGTCCAGAAGCGGGGCTGCTCCAGGTGGATGGTAAATTCGCCGGCCGCCTTGCCCCGGCAGACCGGGCTGCCCTGGGGATCCAGCAGCTCCCACTCCAGCTCCCCCTCGCCGCCGGCCCACGCCACGCCCACCTGGATCACGGCGCGGGTGTAATCCTCGCAGCCCCAGGTGCGCACCCCGAAGTCCCGGATGTGGCGCTCCGGGCGGGCCAGCAGATAGACGTCCCGGAAAATGCCGGACATGCGGAACTTGTCCTGGCACTCCAGATAAGTGCCCACGCTCCACTTCAGCACCAGCACCGCAAGCAGGTTTTCCCCCTCGGCCAGATAGGGGGTAATGTCAAACTCACTGGTGGAGTGGCTCACCTGACTGTAGCCCACCCGATGGCCGTTGAGCCAGACATAGAAAAAGCTGTCCACGCCCTCAAAGTTCAGGTAGACCCGCCCGCCCAGCAGGGCCTGCTCCACGGTAAAGCGGGTGCGGTAGGCCCCGCAGGGATTCTGATGGGGCACGAAGGGCGGGTCATAGGGAATGGGATAGCGCACGTTGCTGTACTGGTTCTGGTCCAGGCCCTGGGTCTGCCAGCAGGAGGGCACTGGCATCTCCATAAAATCCGGCCCGGCAAAATCCGGCTGGTAAAAGTCCTCCGGCACAGCGCTGATGCTGTCATACAGCTTCATTTGCCAGGTTCCGTTCAGCAGAACGAACCGGTCCGAGGTCTCACGGGGGGCCTGCACCGGGTCCTGCTCCGGCGCAAAGGGGATGTAATAGGCCCGGTTGGGCTGTGTGCCCTCGTGGGGACGGGCCCAGTCCTCAAATTCGTGGCAGTGTTTCATAGACTCACTCCTGTTTGCTCAGTTGGGATGGCCGCCCGCCCCCGGCGTTTCCCTTCAGCGGTACAGCGGCCCGTAGTGTTTGCAGGCGGCAAAGTCCGCCCCTTCGGCGTTGCCGGTGCCAAAGGCCGCCCAGGCGTGGGGGCGGTAGATCCGCTCCTCCGGCAGGTTGTGCAGCGCCACGGGGATGCGCAGCATAGAGGCCAGGGTGATCAGGTCCGCGCCCACGTGGCCATACACCGTCACGCCGTGGTTGGCGCCCCAGTTGGCCATCACACTATAAACATCGGCAAAAGGACCCTTGCCGGTAAGACGGGGCACAAACCAAGTCGTAGGCCAGGTGCGGTCGGTGCGCAGGTCGATGGGGGTATGGACCTCGTCGGGCAGGTGGGCGGTCCAGCCCTCGGCCAGCTGCAGCACGGGACCCACGCCCTCCACAATGTTCACCCGCAGCATGGTGACGGGCATCTCGGCGGAGCAGCGGAAGTGGCTGGAGAATCCGCCTCCCCGGAAGTACTCGTAGTTGGCCCGGCACCAGTCGGTGGCCTCCAGGCAGGCGGCCATATCCCGGTCGGTCATCTCCCAGAAGGGCTTCATCACATGCTCGCCCTTGTGGTTGATGGCAGCGCCGGAGCCGTCCAGGGCGGTGGCGCCCGAGTTGATGAGGTGGATGAAGCCGTCCTTCGCCACCCCCTGGGGCCTGTGGCCGGTGACCCGCTCACAGGCGTCGGGGCTCCAGTAGGTGCGCACATCGTGGAAGCAGGGGGCCGTGCCGGAGATCAGGGTGCCCAGCAGCATGGCCACGCCGTTTAAGGTGTCGTTCTCGGTGGCAAAGGGGGTGGGCTGCTTGGGGCCGTTCCAGTCAAAGGTGGAGGCCAGGATGGCTTCGGAGAAATCCGCGTTGGGCAGCCAGTCGGTCCAGTTGCGCTGGCCCTGGAAACCGCCGGCCACGGCGTTTTTGCCCAGGGCCTCCTCATGCCAGCCCATCTCGTCCAGCTTGGGATTGCCGTACAGGATATCCCGCATGATCATGGTCATTTTGGTGACGAACTCCCAGTCCTTGTCGGCGGGGACCACCTTGGACCTGGTGATGACCTGGGGCAGGTTTTTGCCGGCGTTGCAGTCAAAGCCCTCCCTGCAGTTGGCCTTCACCCAGGCCAGGGCCCGGCCGTATTCTTCGTGGTCGTAAATCTCCAGCGTAATGCGGCGGATGATCTCGGTCATATCCACCCACTCCGCCCGGATGCCCAGATACTTCTGGAACAGGGAGGCGTCGCAGTAGCTGCCGGCGATGCCCATGGCCACGCCGCCCAGGTTTACATAAGCCTTGTTCCGCATCCAGCCAACCGCCACCGCGCAGCGGGCAAAGCGCAGGATCTTTTCCGCCACATCGGCGGGCACGCTGGTGTCGGCGGCGTCCTGCACGTCGTGACCATAGATGGAGAAGGCGGGCAGCCCCCGCTGGGCATGGGCGGCCAGCACCGCCGCCAGATACACCGCGCCGGGGCGCTCGGTGCCGTTGAAGCCCCACACCGCCTTGATGGTGCGGGGGTCCATGTCGAAGGTTTCGCTGCCGTAGCACCAGCAGGGGGTCACGGTGAGGGTGGCCACCACATACTCGGTGGTAAACTTGTCGGCGCAGGCGGCCGCCTCGGCCCCGCCGCCGATGGTGGAGTCCGCCAGCACACACTGGACGGGGGTGCCGTCGGGATAGCGCAGATGCGCCTCGATCAGGGCCTTGGCGTTTTTCGCCATGGCCATAGTCTGTTCTTCCAGACTCTCCCGCACGCCGCCCCAGCGGCCGTCGATGGTGGGGCGAATACCGATTTTCGGATAGAGCATGTTAAATTCCTCCCTTTGTTGCGGATTGGTTCAAAATGGCCTGATAACGGTGGAATGCGTCGGCCCAAAGGGCCGTATCCTCCGGTTCGTACCGCCCCACCGGCTGGGTGCGGGCGATGAGGGCCCGGCCCTCCTCCAGGTCCGCCAGCTCCCCCAGCGCCACCAGCTGGATGAGCACATTGCCCAGGGCGGTGGCCTCCACCGGCCCGGCCAGCACCGGCAGGCCGATGCAGCCCGCCGTCATCCGGCACAGCAGCTTGGCCTGGGCGCCGCCGCCCATGATGTGCAGGGCGGTAAAGGACTGCCCGGTGGCGCGGCTCAGCTGAGTCAGCGCAAAGCGGTATTTCAATGCAAGGCTTTCATAGATGCAGCGGGTCACCTGGCCCACGGTTTCAGGCACCGGCTGGCCGGTGCGGCGGCAGAAGTCCCGCACCCGGCCGGGTATATCGCCGGGCGGGGTGAATTCCGGGGCGTCCGGGTCGATGAAGCTCTGCAGGGGCGGGGCCTCCAGCGCCAGCTGCTCCAACTGGGAGAAGGAGTAGTCCTTGCCCTCCCGCTGCCACTGGCGGCGGCTTTCCTGCACCAGCCACAGGCCGATGATGTTTTTCAGGTAGTTGACCCTGCCGTTGGCCCCCCGTTCGTTGGAGAGGGCCAGGGCCCGGCTCTCCTCGGTGAGCACCGGCTGGTCCAGCTCGCAGCCCAGCAGGCTCCAGGTACCGCAGGACAAAAAGGCCGCGCCCGGCTTGGGGGCGGGCATGGCCGCCACTGCGCACTGGGTATCGTGGCCGGCCACCGCGATCACCCTGGCGCCCTGATAAGTGCCCACCACGCTGCCGCTGTCCACCCGGGGGGCCAGCAGGCGGGCGGGGATGCCGAAGGCGTCCAGCACCGGCTGGCTCCACCCGCCGGTCCGCACGTCCAGCATCTGGCTGGTGGAGGCGATGGTGGTTTCGCAGACCTCCGCGCCGCACAGGGCGTAGGCAAACAGGTCCGGCATGAAGAGCAGCCGCCTGGCCCGCTCCAGCAGCTCCGGCTGGCTCTGCTTCAGCGCCAGCAGCTGGAACAGGGTGTTGATGGGCATGATCTGGTTGCCGGTGGCGGCGTACAGCTGTTCTTCCGGCAAAATTCCCCGGGCCAGCTCCACCATGCCCTCGGTGCGGCTGTCCCGGTAGTGGACCGGGTCGCCCAGCAGATGGCCCCCCTCGTCCAGCAGGCCGAAGTCCACCCCCCAGGTATCAAAGCCGACGCTCTCAAAAGGCCCCGCCTTTTCCATGCCCAGGTACACATTGGCCATCAGCTCGGCGAAATTCCAGCGGAAGTGGCCCTCCGACTGGCGGGGCTGGTTGTCAAAGCGGTGTACCTCCTGACAGCGCAGGTCGCCGTCCCGGTACTCCGCCAGGATCGCCCGGCCGCTGGACGCGCCGAAGTCAAAGGCCAGAACTCGTTTCATAGGCCCTTCCTTTCCCGGTCAGCGCAGGCCGTTGTCGAATTTCTTGTAGCCGGGGTGGCGGCCGGTCACCTGGTAGAAGCCCCGCAGGTCGATCAGCTTCTGGATGTTTTCCCGGCTGATGTCCACGCTGCCCCCCAAAATCACCGCGTTGATGGTGATTTTCGCCCACAGCTCCAGACTCTCCATGCGGTAGAAGGCGGTGATGACGTCGCTGCCCACGGCCAGGGCGCCGTGGTTTTCCAGCAGCATCACGTCGTGCTCCTCCAAATAGGGCTCGATGGCGTCGGGCACCTCGGAGGTGCTGGGGGTGCCGTAGGGGGTCAGGGGCACGCTGCCGATCACCGCCACGTCCTCAATCATGTTGTACATATCCATCGCCTTGTGGGCCACGGCAAAGCCGGTGGCGCCGGGGGGATGGGCATGGAGCACGCTCCCCACGTCGGGGCGCTTTTCGTAGCAGCGAAGATGCATCTTGATCTCGCTGGAGGGGCGCAGTCCCTGGGCGCCCTCCAGCACCCCGCCCTTGCCGTCGATGCGGATGAGCTTTTCCGGGGTGATAAAGCTTTTGCTCATGCCGGTGGGGGTACACAGGAAGGTGCCGTCCTCCAGGCGGGCGGACACGTTGCCGTCGTTGGCCGCCACCCAGCCCAGCTGCCACATCTTGTGGCAGACGTCGCAGATCTGTTCCTTGATAGCCTGCAATTGCATGGTGTTTGCCTCGTTTCTCATAAATTGTATTATGCCTTCTGGTATTTGGGGCTGGTGGCATAGACCGGTTTCCCCTCGGAGTGGATGCCGGGGCGGCGCATCTGGCCGAAACCGGTCACCCCTTCCCGGGTGCCGTCCACCGCCGGGTCGGCGTAGGTGTAGTACCAGTTTTGCAGCTCATCCAGCAGCTGGGCCTGGATCTGGGCGTACTCCGGCCGGTACACCAGGTTTTCCTTCTCCCCCGGGTCCTGGGTCAGGTGGTACAGCTCGTGGGGGCCGTAGGGGTAGCGGTGGATGTACTTCCACTCCTGGCTGCGGATCATCCGGCTGTTGCCGTATTCGTCCAGGATCACCACATGGTTGTCGGTGTCCTCGCCCCGCTCCAGCACGTTGGCAAAGCTGTGGCCCGGCAGGTCCTCCGGCAGCTGGGCGCCCAGGTCCATCAGCTCGTTCAGGGTCTGGATGATGTCGTAATGGCTGCACATGCTGGGGGTCACCCGGCCGGGCAGGATGTGGCCGGGCCAGCGGGCGATGAAGGGGACCTTGACCGCGGTGTCAAACAGGTTGAAGGGGAAGGTGCCGTTGCCCTTGCCCCAGATGCCGTGGTGGCCCATGTTCATGCCATTGTCGGAGGTGAAGATCACCAGGGTGTCCTCCGCCACGCCCAGCTCCTCCAGCCGGTCCAGCAGGCGGCCCACGCCGGCGTCCATGGCGGTAACCGCCGCGTAGTAGCCCCGCAGCAGCCGCTTGCGCTCCTCTCCGGTGCCGCCGGGGGCGGTGGGCAGCCGGTCGGGATGCAGGGGCTCGTCCGGCGTGGCGGTGAAGGCGCAGTCCCGGTACAGGTCGATGTACTTGGCCGGGTGCTGGTCCTCGTCCCAGGGGTCGTGGGGGGCGGTGTAGTGGACGCTCACATAAAAGGGGTTGTCCTGCCTGGCGAAGGCGTCCAGATAATCCAGGGCGTGCTCGGTGATGAGGTCGGTGATATAGCGGCTTTCAAAGTGCAGTTCACCGTTTTCCACCACATCCGCCTGGTTGTACAGGCATCCGCCCCGGCCGATGGTGTACCAGTGAGAAAAGCCGTGCTGGGGGTGCATGCTGTCGCCCAGGTGCCATTTGCCCGCCAGCGCACAGGTATAGCCGTTCTGCACCAGCAGGTCGGGGTAGGTGATCAGCCCCTGCAGGTACTGGATGGGCACCCCCTCGCTGGCGAAATAGGGGTGGTCGGCGTGCTCGCCCAGCGCCTGCTTGTCCAGGCTGCCGCTGCGGATCCAGTCGTGGACCCCGTGCTGGGAGGGGATCCGCCCGGTGAGGATGGACGCCCGGGCCGGGCTGCACACCGGCGAGGCGCAGAAGAAGTTGTCGAACCGGGTGCCCTGGGCGGCCAGCCGGTCCAGATTGGGGGTCTGGATGTCCGTATTGCCGGCGCAGCGCAGGGCCCAGGCGCCCTGGTCGTCGGTGAGGATAAACAAAAGGTTGGGTCGCTTTTTCATGATAGTCCCTCATTTCAAAAAGAGGCCGGCAGCCCCGAAGCAGGAGCTGCCGGCCTGTTGTCTGTGGGTGATGGATCAGCTGCGGCTCGCCGGCGTATTGTGTCAGACTTACTTTGCGGCGTTGAAGCTGGTCAGCTGGGCGTCAACCTCCTGCAGCAGGGTATCCACGCCGTTGGCATTCAGCGCGTCAAGGAATTTGGGGATGTACTCGGCGGGGTCCACCGAACCGGTCTCCAGGGAGGGGGCGTACTCGGCGATAACGTTGGTCAGGGCCGCCACCTGGGTCTCCACGGGGATCATGTCAAAGGTGAAGCCGTTGTTGGGGGAGATGACCGCCGAGTCGTTGTAGTCCTGGAACAGCTGCTCGATGTTGTCGGGGTAGCTGATGTCCCACTTCTGGTTGAAGGGGGTGCCGAACTGCCAGCCGTAGGTGTAGTCGTAGCCGTTGTCGGTCAGGGTGCCGCCCATGGTCTTGTCCACCTGGTTGTCGCCCACCGCGGTGTAGTGCTCGCCCTCGATGCCGTGACGGATCAGAGTGCCCACGTATTCGTCGGTGTTCAGCAGGTTGATGAACTCCAGGGCCTTGTCGGGATGCTCGCTGGCGTAAGAGATGGCCAGCAGGCCGCCCATGGCGCTGCGGGTTTCAAACAGGGGCTCCATCAGGGGCACAAAGCCCACGCCGTGGCCGCTGGAGGCGCTCATGGATTCAGAGGTGCCGGGGGCATACTGGATGAAGTAGGAGAACAGGGCGCCGTTGTTGAAGTCGTTGTCCCGGTTGGCGATGTCGCTGTCGTAATTCACGGGGTCGCCGCCCAGATAGCCGGCCTGGTTCCAGCCCCGGACGATCTGGCAGTAGTTCATGTACTCCTCGCTGGCGTACTGGTTGAATACGGCCTGCCCGGACACGTCCTGGAAGTTGTTAAACTCAGGCACGGCGGCCGCGGCGGGCAGCTTGGGGTTGCCGGTGAGGGACTCATAGGGGGCGGCCATGGGCCAGGCGTTGGTCAGACCGGAAACGCCCACCACGTTTTTGCCCTCGGCCTTGGATTTCTCGGCCACCACTTCCAGAACCTTGGTGTAGTCCTCCAGGGTCTTGACGGCGCTCATATCAATGCCGTAGGCCTCGGCCATATCGCTGTTGTAGACGATGCCGCCCTGCCAGCCCATCTCCTTGTAGGAGGGCACGCCGTAGATGGAGCCGTTCACCTTTACCGCGTCCCAGACCGCCTCAGGGATAAAGTCATAGGTCTCCTTGGCGTACTGGGGCAGCAGCTCGGTGATGTCCAGGAAGGCCTCCTTGCTGGTGAACTGCAGGTAGTCGGTGGTCCAGTTGGAGGTAAAGCAGATGTCGTAGTATTCGCCCGCGTTGATCAGGTTGGGCATCTTCTCCTTGTAGTCCGGGTTGGCGATCACCTTGTAGTCGATCTCCACGCCGATCTTTTCCCGGGTGTACTCGTTCAGCTTGGCGATGACCTTGTCGGTGTCGGCGGCCACCGGGTTGATGGACATGTACCAGATCAGGGTGGTGATCTCGTCGTCACCAGAGCCCGTGCTGCCGGAAGGGGCGTCGGAGCTGCCGCAGCCGGCCAGCAGGCCCACGCTCATGGCCGCGGTCATAGCCAATGCCGCGACGCGCTTGGAAAGGTGCTTTTTCATTACAATTCCTCCTCACAATTTGATCCTTTTATCACGCGCTTCCGCAAGAAAGAAACGCGTTTGATCCAGTTGCTCAGCCCTTTACGCCGCCCACGGTCAGACCCTTGATGAAGTATTTCTGGAAGAAGGGATAGGCCAGCAGGATGGGCAGCACCACCAGAACGGTGAGGGCCATACGGCCGCTGTCGGTGGGGGCGTTGGCGGCCATCTCGGCGTACTCCAGGGCGTTGGCCGAGGACTGCTTCATGAATTCCAGGCTGTTCTGCATGCTCCACAGCAGAGTCTGCACCGGGTACTTCTTCTGATCTACGATGTACAGCATGCCGAGGAACCAGTCGTTCCAGTAGGCGATGGTGGTAAACAGGCCGATGGTGGCCAGGCCGGGCTTGGACAGGGGCAGCACAATGCGGAAGAAGGTTTTGAACTCCCCCGCGCCGTCAATGCGGGCGGCCTCAATGATCTCAATGGGAATGCTCTTGTAGAAGGTGCGCAGCACAATTACGTAGAAGGCGTTCAGCGACATGGGCAGAATCAGCGACCAGATGCTGTTGCCCAGGCCCAGCAGCTGGGTGTTTACCATGTACGTGGCCACGATGCCGCCGTTGAACAGCATGGTAAAGAGCATCAGCAGCGTGAAGAGCCGGTTGTAGGCATAGTCCTTGCGGCTGAGCACATAGGCGAACATGGAGGTGATGGTCAGGCTGAACAGGGTGCCCACCACGGTCACAAAGATGGTGATGCCGTAGGAGCGGATGAGCTGGTCGCCCAGCTTGAAGAAGAATTCGTAGGCGTCCAGGCTCCACTCGCTGGGGAAGAAGCTGTAGCCGTTTTCAAAGATGCTCTGCTCGCTGCTGAAGGATACGATGACCACCAGGATCAGGGGCAGCACGCAGGCCAGGGCCCACAGGAGGAACACGGTGTTCAAAACGGCGTTTGCCTTTTTGGAGATGCGGTTGATAGCCAGGCCGTCCTGGGACCCATCCGCCTTTTTCTGAAAGAGTTTCATCGGTGATTTCCCCTCCCGTTGACTTAGAACAGGGCGCTGTCCGGTTCGATGCGGCGCACCACCAGATTGGCGCCCACCACCAGCAGAAAGCCCACCACGGATTGGTACAGGCTGGCCGCGGCGGCCATGCCCACGTTGCCGGTTTCCTTCAGCGCGCGGTACACATAGGTGTCAATGACCTGGGTTGCCGGATACAGGGGGCCGGAGTTGCGGGGCAGCTGGAAGAACAGGCCGAAGTCGGTGTAGAAAATGCGGCCGATGGCCAGGATGGTAAGTACGATCATCATGGGCTTCAGGCAGGGCAGGGTGATCCACTTGATCTGCTGCCACTTGGTCGCGCCGTCCAGCACGGCCGCCTCATAGTAGTCGTTGGAGATGCCGGTCAGACTGCTGATGTACATAACCGTGGAGTAGCCCACAGTTTTCCAGAGCTGGAAGAAGGTGAGGATGAAGGGCCACTTTCCCGGCTCGGAGTACCAGTCAACCCCCTTGAACCCGAAGTAGGCCAGCAGGTGATTGAACAGGCCGTCGTCCACGCTGAAGAGGGAAAAGGCCATAAAGGAGACAACCACCCAGGACAGGAAATAGGGCGCCATGAAGATGGTCTGATAGGCCTTTGCCCGCCGTTTGTTCAGCAGCTCGTTGAGGCCGATGGCCATGGCCACCGCCAGGATGAGATCGATTGCGATGAACAGGACGTTGTAGCAGATGGTGTTTCGGGTGATGACCCAGGCGTCGGTGGTTTCAAACAAAAACTTGAAGTTGTCCAGCCACACCCAGTCGCTCCCGAAAATGCCCTTGCGCACGCTGAACCGCTTGAAGGCCAGCAGCAGGCCCGACATGGGCAGGTACCGGAACAGGAACATGACGATGAGCGCGGGCAGCGCCATCAGGGTAAGCGGAAGATTCTTTTTGAATGTCTTGAAAAATCCGGCTTTGCCCCGCGCTCCGCCAGCGTGCCTTGCCAGTCGTTTCATTGCCTCTCCTCCTTACGGCTTTGTATTCATTATAAACGCCCCCTCCGGCGCCAACAATGAGACTAATTTTAAGTGGGGTGCACTTTTTTTAGACGGGGCCGCCGCAGCGGCGGGCCGGGGTTTGGAAAATCTTTTTGTAAAATTTGCAGCCGCAGCGTCAAAAGGTGTGATATACTGGGGGCGGTTTTTGGTAATTGTTGTCTTGTACCGAAAGGAGCCCCCTGTTTTATGAAGATCATTCTTGTGGATGACGACCGCATGGCGCTGGACGGAATTTCCCGCATGCTCCACTGGGAGCAGTTCAACGGGCAACTGGTGGGCTGCGCCACCAACGGGGAGGAGGCGGTGGCCCTGCTGGAGGCCCATCACCCGGATGTAGTCATCTCCGATATCCGCATGCCCGGCATGGACGGCCTGGAGCTGGCCCGCTACTTATACGAGCACTGTCCCAACACCCGCATGATCCTCATCAGCGGCCACGGTGAGTTTGAATACGCCCAGCGGGCTCTGCAGTATCAGGTGACCGACTATATCCTGAAGCCCATCACCCGGGCCAAGCTGAACAGCCTGGAGGAGCGGCTGGCAGCCATCAGCGCCGAGCTCTCGGCGGACGTGCCCCCCTGGTATGCCTGCGACGAGGCCCTGCGCACCCAGGTCAGCCAGGCCCTGCGCAAGGGGGACATGGCCGCCATGGGAGAGCTGCTCATCAGCCAGGACGTGTTCCGCTCCCTGGCGGACCGGCGGGATGTGCTGGGTATCCAGCTGCTCAACTACCTGTTTTTGTATCAGGAGGAGCTGGGCAAGGACCGGGACAGCCTGGACGCCATGCGCCAGAAGGCCATGGTGGAATACTGGAAGCTTACCACCCAGCAGGAGCGGCTGGCCTATCTGGCCACCCAGTACTACGATCTGATGGAATACGCCCAGAGCTGCAAGGGCGAATACGCAAACCCCATTGTGTCCTACTGCCTGCAGGCCATCCAGGAGAACTACACCGACTCCAACTTCAACATCTCCAACCTGGCGGACACCCTGAACCTCTCCCTCTCCTATCTGAGCACCGTGTTTAAAAACGCCACCAACCAGAACATCAGCAGCTATCTCTCCGCCAAGCGGCTGGAGCGGGCCCGGGAGCTTTTGCGGGATCCCTCCATATCCATCAAGGATGTGTGCGCCTCCTCCGGCTACGACCATCCCCGCTACTTTGCCAAGTTCTTTAAAAAGCACACCGGCATGACCCCCAGCGAATACCGCAACCTCTATGCCGGCCAGCCCTGTGCCGCGCCCGGCGGGGAGGAGGCTCCATGAGCATTACCAAACGCACCTTTCTCATCATCTGCTGCATCATCTCCGCCATTCTGCTCACCCTCAACGGCGCCACCTATCTGCTCTTCCGGGCCTCCATCACCCAGCAGCTCATTACCTCTCAGGAGGCCATTATTGAGGCCAATGTGCGCCTGAGCGGCATTTTTACCCAGACGGTGGACCAGCTGGTGTATCGCTATACCAGCGACCAGCAGCTGGGCGAGCTGCTGGGGCGGGACATCGGCCAGGACGAGCTGCGGGATCTGAATACCAAGTTTGCCCTGAATAACCGGCTGATCTACCAGCAGAACGCGGAGCCCCTGCTGCTGAACAACGGCTTCCGGGCGGAGCTGTATGTCAATCCGGCGCTGGAGGTGAGCCAGCTGTTTCTGCCCTCCAGCACCATTCCGGAGGTGAGCCGGGTATACAGCGGCGCGATGGTGGAACAGGAGGACTGGTATCAGGCCGCCCTGCAGCGGCGCAGCGGACAGCACATCTTTCTCAATGAGGATCAGACCCGGCTGTGCTTCGCCCGCCGGCTGCAAAGCAGCACCTTTACCGGCGCCTATCAGAAGGACGGCATGGGCGTGCTGCTGGGCAGCCTTCCGGTGAACCAGATATCCCGCCTGCTCTCCCTGGTGCCGGTAACCAGGCACAGCGGGTTTCTCCTGCTCAACGACCAGGGCGACCAGATCTACCGCAGCGCCAATCTGTCGGAGCTGTCCATTGCCGACGCCCTGCTCATCCCCAATTCGGTCAGCTCCGAGCTAAATATCGGCGGACAGGAATACCTGTGTACCTCCCAAAAACTGGAGTGGGGGATCCAGCTGGTGTTTTTGACCCCGTATCGGGACATTACCAGCCAGGTGTGGAGCATGATGTTCCCCTATCTGCTGTGCTCGGTGATCTTTATGCTGGTGGGGATCCTGTTTTCCCTGATGCTTTCCGCCGGCATTTCCCGGCCGGTGGTGCAGTTTACCAAAAAGCTGGAGACCATCCGTGATACCCGGGGGGTGGAATGGAACCCCGCCGATATCAGGGGGCCGCGGGAGATCCAGCAGCTCAGCAGCAGCTTCGGCAGTCTGATTGACCGCATCAACACCCTCATTCAGGAGCTCACCGCCAAGGAGAAGCTGCGGCGGGAGAGCGAACTGAAGGCCCTGCAGGCCCAGATTAACCCCCACTTCATGCTCAACGCCATGAACGCGGTGAACTATATGGCCCTGGCGCGGGAGGAGGACGACATCGCGGCCACCGTGGACTCCATTGCCAGCCTCATGCGCTACAGCATTACCGAGCCGGACCGCATGGTGACCATGAGCACCGAGCTGGAGAACATCCGGGAATACATTTCGGTGTATGTGCTCCGGTTCCAGCAGGACATCCGGCTGGAGATCCTGCCCGGACTGCACCCCGCTCAGGTGGTCATTCCCAAATTCACCCTCCAGCCGCTGGTGGAAAACTCCATCCGTCACGGCATTACACGACAGGATCCGGGCATCACCATCCGCATCCGCGCCCGGGAGGAAAACGGGCTGCTCATCGTGGAGGTGACCGATACCGGCCGGGGCGGGGACGCGGCGCTGCTGAACGCCTATCTGGACTATCAGGATGTACAGCTGCAGGTCACCCACGGCTTTGGCATCCGCAACGTGAACGAGCGGCTGATGCTGCGGTTCGGCCAGCGGGGCGGGCTGCGCTATTTCAACTACGACGGCCGGCAGCTGCTGGCCCGGCTTACCCTGCCCAGCGAGTGCGACGCTGCCTCCGATACCTGGCCATAAGAGGGGCAGCCAAAAAAAGTACACCTCAAAAAAAGAATTCACCCTTTCCCATTCCCCGCATTTCTTTTATAGTGAAAAAAAGCCCCGGCATGGCCGGGTTTGTGGGAAAGGAACCGTACATCATGAAAAAAGAAATTGTTGCAGCCGGTATTCATAACTATACCCCGCCGGAGGAGTACGTCCCGCCCAAATCCCCCCAGGTGCAACAGCATCTGGAGTGGTTTATGGGCCTGAAGCTGGGCTTTATGATGCACTGGGCTCCTGGCTGCCAGCTGGGCACCTACGAGAGCTGGCCCCTCAGCGACGGCGACGCCGACTGGAGCCAGGAGGACTTTACCTGGGCGCCCGCCGAGGTATGCAAGCAGCAGTACTGGGACGCCAACAAGACCTTCAATCCGGTGAAGTTCCGGCCGGACGCCTGGGCCCAGCTGGCCAGCGAGTGCGGCTTTAAATATCTGTTGTTCACCACCAAGCACCATGACGGCTTCTGCATGTACGACACCAAGACCACCGACTACAAGATCACCGGTCCGGACTGCCCCTTCCATACCCATCCGGACGCGGATGTGGTGGGGGCGCTTTACCGGGAGTTCAGGCGCAGGGGACTGGCCATCTCCACCTATTTCTCCAAACCGGACTGGCACAGCCCTTACTACTGGGCGCCCCAGTTCGGCAGCGCCCCCACCCGCAACGTAAACTATGATGTGGCGGAGCACCCCGAGCTGTGGGAGCAATATGTGCGCTTCACCCATGAACAAATCCGGGAGCTGTGTACCAACTACGGGACAATCGACGTGCTGTGGCTGGATGGCGGCTGGGTGCGGCCGGACAATATGGGGCAGGATATCCGCCTGGGCCAGATCGTGGAGGAGCTCCGGGCCACTACCCAGCCCCAGATGATCGTGTGCGAGCGCACCTGCGGCGGGGAATACGAGAACTTCATCACCCCGGAAAAAACCGTGCCGGATACCGCCCTCACCGTGCCCTGGGAAACCTGCACCACAGTGGGGCAGAAATTCTCCTTCCACTACACCGACACCTTCAAGAGCGGCCGCCAGCTGGTGCACCTGCTGCTGGACGTGGTGAGCAAGGGCGGCAACCTGGCCCTGAACATCGCGCCCCAGCCCGACGGAATGCTCCCCGCGCCCGCCGAGCGCTCCCTGCGGGAGATGGGCGCCTGGCTCAAGCTGTTCGGACAGGGAATTTACAACACCCGCATCTGCCCGCCCTATTTTGCGCCCCGCCTGTTCTACACCCGCACCGACGGGTGCGCCTATGCCTTCTATGCCTATGACGAGGTGCCCGCGCTGCCGGACAAGCTGACCCTCCGCCTGTCCCAGCCGGTGGCGTCCGCCCGCTGTATGCGCACCGGCCAGACCCTGCGGTTCCGCCAGGGCGACGGCGAGGTAACCCTTGACCTGGAGTGTCTGCCCATGGGAGGCGCCTTCTATGCGGAAGGCTTTGAGCTGACCTTTGCCTGAATCAAACCGGTGTTTTGCAAAAGCCCCGTTCAGCTTTGTGCTGAACGGGGCTTGGTCTATCTGCCCCGGCGGGCCAGCAGCTCCGCCCGGGCAATCTCCTCCAGCCGGGGCGCGGCATAGGAGAAAAAGCGCTGAAAGGATGTGCAATAGTAATGTTCCGTTTGCCCTCCATGCTGCTGCCAGTCCCGCTTGCACCCGCCCCGGCAGATGGGATACCAGCGGCAGGCCAGGCAAGTTTGCGGACGGCGGCGGCCCTCCGCCAGAAAGTCCTGGGCCAGCCCGGAGGCGGCGGCCTCCTCCAGGGTGCAGGTGCGGATATCCCCCAGACGCCAGCGGTCAAGCACGTAAAAGTCGCAGGGGTAGAGGCTGCCGTCGCTCTCCACCACCAGATAGCTGCCGCATTGCCCCGAGGTGGCGCAGGTTCCCGGCGGCAGGCCCATCAGCAGCTGGATGTAGTCGTCAAACAGCCGCACGCTGGTGTAGCGTCCCCCTTTCCAGTCCAGATACCAGGCGTCGAACAGGGTACACAAAAAGCTGCCGTAGGCCTCTGGCGTAAGGGAGTAGGACGCGCTGCCCCGCTGCTCCTCCAGCGCGTCCAGGCAGGGAATGAACTGGATGTATCCGCTCCCCAGCTTCTGAAGGGCGTGATATACCTTTTGCGCCCGGCGGGCGCACTGCTTTGTCACCACGCACAGCAGATTGAAGGAAACGTCATACTGCTTGAGCAGCGCGGCGGCGGCGGCCACCGTCTGCCATGTGCCGTTTCCCTCCGGATCCACCCGGCAGGCGTCGTGGACTTCCCTGGTTCCGTCGGCGGACAGACCCACCAAAAAGTTGTGGTCCCGGAAGAAAGCGGCCCATGTGTCGTCCAGAACCATCCCGTTGGTCTGAATGGACCAGTGGATCTCCACCCCCGGCCGGCTGTGGGCCTGCGTCAGCTCCACAAACCGCTGGAAAAAGGGCAGCCCGGCCAGGGTGGGCTCCCCGCCCTGAAAGGTAAACTGGATCTGTCCGCTGTTTCCTACCGCCTGGAAGGCGGAAGCGATCAGCCGCTCCGCGGTGTCCATGGTCATAATTCCATAGCTGGGAACGGTACGCTGGCCGGCGATATCGGCGTAAAAGCAATAGCGGCATCGCAGGTTGCACAGGCTGGACGCCGGCTTGATCAGCAGGGTGATGGATTTCATGGTCCACGCTCCTCCCAAGATGATTCCCCGCAACATATCCACGGGTTATCCCAATTACGTTTATCCTATCCCAATTACGGACAAATGTCCAGCCGGACACTGGAGAAAGCGTATCTGACTTTTGTGTTTTCTCGTGTGTCCCGGATTTCCCCACAGATTGAAAGCGCTGCAGCGTTTTGTGCTGCAGCGCTCTTTTTTTCTGTATACGGGAAACGCCCGTTTTCTCCCGTCCATCTGAAGGTGGCGGGTGGGAACGGGAGCTTACTTTATTGTAAACTGAAAGGTTAGGAGATTTGCCTATGACATTGTAAAGGAGGAGCTGTTTTGACAACATACGGGTACATACGGGTGAGCAGCAAAGACCAGAATGAGGACCGGCAGCGCATTGCGCTGCGGGAAGCCGGGGTAGCGGAAAAGCACCTCTATCTGGACAAGCAATCGGGCAAAGACTTTGAACGGCCCCAGTACAAGAACCTGATTCACAGGCTGAAAAAAGACGATCTGCTCTACATCAAAAGCATTGACCGCCTGGGCAGGAACTATGAGGAGATTTTGGAGCAGTGGCGGCTGATCACCAAGGAGAAGGGGGCGGACATCGCGGTATTGGATATGCCGGTGCTGGACACCCGGCGGGGAAAGGACCTGATGGGGACCTTCCTCTCCGATATCGTTCTGCAGATTTTGAGTTTCGTGGCGGAAAGCGAGCGGGACAACATCCGCCAGCGGCAGGCCGAGGGCATTGCGGCGGCAAAAGCAAGGGGGGTCCGCTTCGGCCGTCCGCCCCTCCCTCTGCCGGATAATTTTCAGCAGGTATACCGGGCCTGGCGGAGCAAGGAGCTGACGCTCCGACAGGCGGCGCAGCTGTGCGAGATGCCGAAGGACACATTTTACGCAAAAGCGGTCAGATTTGAAAAGCAGGAAGCAATACAATAGGCAGTTTGAAAAAGTGTAGGTTTGCAAAACCACTTTTTCAAACTGCCTTCACTATTTCTTTCGGCTGGTTTTGAAAAAAATTAAGGGCTCTGACCTGATTTTTTTGCTTGCCGACTCAGTTTGCAAACCTACACAAACACAAATTCGCACGGCGCAGGGATGCGCCTGGATGGAGAAGGAGGCTTTCGTGCTCTCACTGAGACTAAAATCCGGAGAATACCTCACCATTGGCGAAAACATCATCCTGCAGATATTCAAACAGCCTGGCTCAGCAGTTTGCGTGGAGATCCAGGCCCCCAGAGAGATCCCCATACTCCGGGGCGAAGTCCACGAACGCTCAGGCGAGCGTCCGGACGGCCTGTTGGCGGAGCGTCCAAAAAGCCTGGCCAGGCGCAGATACGACACGAAGCGCCAGGAGATGTGGCTGGAACAAAAGGCCCGGCGTGAGGCGCGGTATCAGCGGGCGGAGGAAGAGAGAAGAGATACGCTGCGAGAGCTGACGGAGGTTGCGGACAGGCTGGATGAGCTGATGACGGCGTATGGAAGCACAGGGGTGCGGGAGAGGCTGAAGGCTCTGTGCGGCAGATTTGCCGCCGTGGAGTCCACAGCCCGGGGGTAAAGGAAAGGAGCGCGGACGGCAATGTCAACGGAAACCAGGAAAAGCCGGTATACCGTTCTCAAGGTTCCCGCTTACCCCACGCCTGAGCAGGCCCAGCTGATGGAAAAGACCTTCGGCTGCTGCCGCTACCTCTGGAATCAGATGCTCTCCGACGTCCAGGAGTTTTACGCCGCCACGGACATCCACTACATCCCCACGCCGGCCCGATACAAAAAGCAGGCCCCTTTTCTCAAGGAAGTGGACAGTCAGGCCCTCTGCGCCGTACACCAGAGCCTGCGCAAGGCATATCTGGATTTTTTCCGGAACCCCAAGGTCTTTCAATATCCCAAGCCCAAGACCAAGAAGGCACGGAAGGATTCCTTTACCGTGTATTGCCGCCCCTATCACACGGGGCCATCCCTGCGCCTCACCGACGCCGGGCTGCAGATGCCCAAGCTGGGGCTGCTCCAGGTCAGACTGTACAGAAAACCCCTGCACTGGTGGTCGCTGCGGTCCGTGACCATGACCAAGACAAAAACAGGAAAATATTTCTGCTCCATAACCTTCGGGTATGAAGCTGAGCTGCCGGAGCCGGTGATCCCAACCCCGGCCCGGACGGTGGGCCTCAATTACTCCATGTCCCGCTTCTATGTGGACAGCAACGGCCACAGCCCGGAGCTCCCGCCCCAGATGGCGGCCGCCAGGGAAAAGCTGGCCCGGATGCAGCGCAAGCTCTCCCGGATGCAGCAAGGTTCCAAAAATTACGAGGCACAGCTTCATAAAATCCGGCTCCAATATGAGCGCATCGCAAACCAGCGCCGGGACTTCGCACACCAGCAGAGCAGGCGGATAGCCAACGCCTGGGACGCTGTGTGTGTGCGGGGCGACGACCTGAATGTGATGGCCCAACGCCTGAAGGGCGGCAATGTGCCGGACTCCGGTTTTGGTATGTTCCGGGCGTTTCTGCGCTATAAGCTGGAGGCCCAGGGCAAGGCGTACATCGACGTGGATCCTTACGCGCCGGCCGCCAAGACCTGTCACGCCTGCGGCCATGTGAATGAGAACCTGCCGGCGCGGGCCAGGAGCTGGGTGTGCCCCCTCTGTGGGGAAGAACTGCTCCGTGAGGAAAATACCGCCCAAAATATCCGGGATTTCGGCCTTATGGCCGTTACACGGCAGCCGGGCGTCGCCTGAGCCTGCCGGAGCCACCCCGCTATGCCGGTCGGGACGCCGGTGAATGCCCATGGGTGCGGCGGGGAGTGCCGACCTGACCGGCAAAAGAGTTTGCCGGTTCGGTCGGAACTTCCCACAGAGCCGTCAGGTGGGAACAAGAGAGGGCAACTCTCCCGCCCCAAAGCGGGAGACGCGTCCGAAGCCCGCATTGCCGGGCGGTCCACTCAGCATAATATTATTTTTTGTTTGGTTTCACCCGGCCTCGCGAGCCGGTTGGAATAGAAGATCCGTGCGGAGAAGGCCGGATGACAAAGGCCACGGCATCCGGCCCCAGACGCACCAGGCCAAATGCGTGGAGATAAGGACATCGAAACGCGACGCAGCATTACCCCAAAATCATTTCTAATGAAAGGAAGCAAGCGAAATGAGGATCCAGCATAACATTATGGCGATGAACGCCTACCGCAACTACAACAACAATACCTCCGCCCTGTCCAAGAACCTGGAGAAGCTGTCCTCCGGCTACAAGATCAACCGCGCCGGCGACGACGCCGCCGGTCTGGCCATTTCCGAGAAGATGCGGGCCCAGATCACCGGCCTGAGCAAGGCCCAGGACAACGCCAAGGACGGTATCTCCCTGGTGCAGACCGCTGAGGGCGCTCTGACCGAGGTCCATGACATGCTCAACCGTATGTACTCCCTGGCTGAGCAGTCCGCCAACGGCACCTACGAGAACGAGACCGACCGCGCCCAGCTGCAGAAGGAAGTTGTGCAGCTGAAGACCGAAATCGACCGCATTGCCGACTCCTCCAACTTCAACGGCATCAACCTGCTGGACGGCTCCCTGTCCAGCGCCGCTACCGGACTGACCGACGTCAATGTAACCAGCACTGCAACCTATCAGGCTGGTACTGAGGCTGTGAAGGGTAAGTTTGAGGTGGACCTGTCCGAGCTGACGGTCACCAACAGCAGTAACGCCGCTCAGACGGTTACCATCGCCATCGGCACCGCCAACATTACTGTCTCAGTGGCTGCAAACACCACCATGAATGGTACGGAAATCGCTGCGGCTGCCAGCTTTACCAATGCTACGCTGGTTGCCAGTGGCACTACCTACAAACTGCTTTCCCAAGAAGGCGGCAAGCTGGTCTTTGAGATGACCGCCGCGCCCACCGCCAGCGCCGCTGCTTCGATTCAGACCGGTTTTGAGGTCGACATAACCAATGCAGCCAATATGACCAACAACGGCAAGTTCAACACCGGTTCTCAGACCATTACCACCGCCCAGGCGGCCACCGCCACCAGAATGGCGCAGGCTACCTTTGAGTTGGAGAATATTGCAGACGGTACGGCCATTAAGATTGGCGATACCACCTATACCTTTGCCGTGGGCAAGAACAGCAAATTTACCGGTGCGGAAAATGTGGTGGATCTGACCGCGTACGAGGTGGGTACTGCGGACCTTGATGCGCGTGCCGCCGAGGCCCTGAGCAAGGCCGCTGCCAGCAATTCCCAGGTAAGCGTGGGTTTCAACAATACAGAAATTACCCTGACTGAGCGGGAAGGCGCCATCGACCACAGCAAGTTTGACCTGACTCAGGACACCGGCTGGGCCGGATTCGTTCAGATGGGTGCTGCCGGCAGCGGTTCCCTGACCCTGCAGATTGGCGACACCAGCGATAGCTTCAATCAGCTGACCGTGTCCATCAAGGACTGCCACACTGCTGCTCTGGGTATTGCTGACCTGGATATCGGCAGCCAGACTGGCGCTGCCGATGCCCTGAACATCATCAAGGACGCCATCAACTACGTCTCTGATGTCCGCGGTACCCTGGGCGCCACTCAGAACCGTCTGGACCACACCATCAACAACCTGAGCGTCATGACCGAGAACATCCAGGATGCCGAGTCTACCATCCGTGACACCGACATCGCTGAGGAAATGATGTCCTACACCAAGAACAACATCCTCATCCAGTCCGCTCAGGCCATGCTGGCTCAGGCCAATCAGGTGCCTCAGGGCGTGCTGCAGCTGCTGCAGTAAGCCAAGGGAACCTGGCTCACAGCACAAAGATCAGACAAAGGGGGCTGGCCTTATACGGCCAGCCCCCTTTTCTATCACACACCGGCCAACCAAACGGGGAATGGGAAAAGAAAGGAACTTTCATATGGCAAAACCGCTTTTGACAATAGGCTTGATCGTAAAGGACGAGATCCGCTGTATTGAGCGCTGCCTCAAAGCGCTGCAGCCGCTGAGGGAGGCTGTTCCCTGTGAGGTGATCGTGGCCGACACCGGCTCAACGGATGGAACCCGCAAGGTGGCAGAGCAATATGCCGACCTGGTGTTTGATTTTCCATGGATCAATGACTTTGCAGCGGCCAGAAACGCGGTCATGGACCGCAGCTCGGGCAGCTGGTATCTGTCGCTGGATGCCGATGAAACCCTTGACCCGGATATTGCGGAAATAAAAGCGTTTTTAAATGATCCCAGAACAAAAGCGTATACCAGTGCATATCTGCTTATTAACAACTATGTGGACCCAAATGATGACGGCCAGTATACAGCTTTTGAGGCCAACCGCCTGCTAAACATGTCTACCGGACTGCGTTTTGAAGGAAAGATACATGAGATTTGGCCCAACGCCGCATTGCGAAATTATATTTATCTGAGAAAAACTGTTCTCTGGCACGACGGATATATTCATAACGGTGTGTTAACGGCCTCTGAAAAAGGAAAACGCAACATGGCGCTTATTGAGCAGCAGCTTGCGGAAGACCCCGATAATCTTCTGTATTTAATGCAGGCGGTAGAATCCTCATATACGGCAGAGCAATCGATCCGGTATGTGAGGCGGATGGTGAAACAGCTAAAAAAAGCCAGGGAGGAAAATAGCGTTCTGGCGGCTGCCGCTTATCGGGACGCCTTGCGTATTGGCGGGGAAATGGGTATGCCTGAATATCAGGATTGGCTGGAAGAAGCGCTGGCAGCTTATCCACAATCTCCTTATATTCAGGTTGACGCTAATTATATGGCTGTCATGACGGCCCAAAAGGCCCGCGGGTATGACAAGGTTCTGACACATGGACAGAGCTATTTGGAGGGAATAGAGCGGCTTGAACGAGGTGATTTTGGACCGGATGGCTTGCGCTGCGGGACCATTGCGGCTGGAAGTAACAGCAGTCGTGAGAGCGTTATACTGGCTATGGCTATGGCCCACGCCAAACGGCGGGAGTGGGAGGAGTGCCTGCGCCTGATGGAGGAGCATCCCGTGGAGACGATGTCCGCCGGGAATGTGGGGAAATGGCTGAATGTGGCGTATTTTTCCTGGGAGTATATTGACCTGACCGCTCTGTTTGAACGGGCCGGGAAAGCCTTCTTCGGAGCGGAGCCTGAGGAAGAGGACAAGAAATGGAAGCTGTGCCGGGACGCGTTTATTGCGCGCTCCAATGAAATGTTTTTTTATGTTCCCCCCACCGACCTGGAGCCTGATGAGTTTTATCCGGAAAAGCCGGCATACCCGCTCCTGGTAGCTTTGGGAGACTGTGACCTGGCCTATGCGGCCCAGGTTATGCTAGCGGAGGAAGGGGAAGAGGCATATGCAGCGGCGGAACATATTAAAAACTGGGGAAATATACCTTTTTTGGTCCCTTTGAAATTATTGATTTTTTACTTCCCTATGCCGGAACCATTTTTTGAGGCATCCTCAGAAAAACTCACGGAATACGCAGAAAATCTGGCCAGAAAGCTGGGAAGCCAAATCATTGATCTGCTGCCAAGCCAGGAGCCCCGTTCTCCTATGGAGCGTCTCTGGGACTATGATTTGTACATCGGGGCAATCAAATTTGCGGATTGGGAACAAGATGAGCCGGAGAAGCTGATGAAGCTGCACCGTGGGTTCCTGCGGCAGTCGGAACAGTTCCTGTCCTGGTACTATCACCCGGATATTCTGAGTCAGGATACGCTCTGTGTGCTGCCAGGTATGCACCGTTTTGCCTGGTATTGCTGTCAGGCCGAGCGGTCTTTGGCGCAAGGGGACGAGCTGGCCTATGTGCGCAATCTGCGGGCCAGTCTGAAAAACGCCCCCGGTATGAAGCGAATGGTAGAGTATCTGCTGGAGCAACTGGAACAATGGCAGAAGAAGCAGAAGACCGAGCCGCCCGAGCTGCTGGAGTTGGCAAATAAGGTGTGGGAAATTTTGGCCCGGTACGACCCCAATGACCCGGCGGTAACCGCGCTGAAGGCCAGCCCCGCCTATCAGAAGGTAGCCCACCTGATCGAGCGGAGAGGGCAGTTGATATCGACCAATATTTTACAGTGAGGAGGGTATTCGGATGCTGCGCCAATTGAAAAAGCGTTTGCTGCCGCTGATGGACACGGTAGCGGAGCTGCTGGAACTTCTCCCCACACTCTCAGAACCATCTGTCTATCTCAAAGACGGCGTACAGGCGCTGACGCAGATTGCCTCTGTGCTGGAGGAAGAGGGCGAGCCCGGCCGGAAGGCCCTGGGACAGGCCCAGGACCTGGCCCGGGCGCTGGAAAAGGATAACCTGGATCTGCAGGCCCTGCTCCAGGATGTCAGAACCCTCCAGAGGGAGATCCGCCGGCTTCCCACCCAGCTCAAGGTGGTCTTTATGCCCTATAAAATCCAGATGTGGGGCACGCTGGCCTCCATCTATGAGGCGGCGGCCCGGGACCCGGACTGCATCGCCCATGTGGTTCCCGTCCCCTATCGCCCGCTTCACAACGGGCCCAACGGCCTGGAGGCCGGGGAGCTGATCGACGAGGGGCCCCAGTTCTGGGGAAAGGCTCCCGTTATCCCCTATGCCGAGTACGATTTGGAACGGGAGATGCCTGACGTCATCTTTCTCCACAACATCTACGACCACTATAACACGCTGACCCAGGTGGAGCCGGCCTACCACACCGACCGTCTGCGGCAGTACGCGGATATGCTGGTCTATGTCCCCTATTTTGTGTCCCCCTTTTTTATTCCCCAGCCTGGAGACCCGGAGTTCTGGTTCGGCCTGCCTTCCCTGAAAAACGTGGATAAAGTGGTGTTGGCCGGCGACTTCCTCACCGAACCCGCCGTGCGCTTTGGCCTGCCCCGAGAAAAGCTGCTTCCTCTGGGCTCGCCCAAGCTGGACTCCGTGGTGCGGGCCCTGCGCTCGCCCCCGCCCTGCCCCAGGGAGTGGACGGAGCGGCTGGAGAACCGGAAGGTCTTTTTCCTCAATACGCTCTACCATGTGGGCGGTGTGCTGAAGGTGGTGGAGCGGGTGTTGAATCTCCCGGAGCAGTTTCCCAATGCGGCGGTGATCTGGCGCCCTCATCCGCTGACCGAGACCTTTATCCGACAGAATTATCCCCAGTACGAGCCCCACTACCAGGCTTTGATCCAACAAATCCGCGGGGGACAAGGCGCTGCCCGCCATGTGGTGCTGGATGAGAGCCCGGATTATCTGCAGGCCATGTCCCGGGCGGATGTGATGCTCTCGGGGTCCAGCTCTTTGCTCAATACCTTCCTGCTGACCCAGAAGCCTATCATCTTTCTGGATGGCGAAATGCCAAAACACTCCATGATTCCACCGGACGCCTTCCACTATTACCCGGAGGAGGAGACCGCCTGGAAGGCCCTGATCCGACGGCTGCTGCAGGGAGAGCCCCCCAGCGCCAGCCGGAAGGCTGCCGCCCGAGTTTACGCCAACACCGACGGCACCTGCGGGGAAAAGGTCTATCAGACCATTTCGGAGCAGTTGGGGCAAGATATACATGCGCCAATCCCGTCTGTCCCAAATTGATTCAACCGGAGGTTTTGCATGAGTAGAGTCTATTGGCTGACCGGCCTTTCCGGCGCGGGAAAGACCACCATCGGAACGCTGCTTTACCAAAAGCTCAGGGAAGAACAAGACAACGTGGTTTTCTTGGACGGGGATCAGCTGCGGCAGGTGTTTGGGGACGACTTGGGCTATACGCCGGAGCAGCGCCTCAAAAGCGCCATGCGCAACGCCCGCCTGTGCAAACTGCTGTTTGACCAGGGCCTGGATGTGGTCTGCTGTACCATCTCCATGTTTGACAGCGTGCGGGACTGGAACCGGACCCATATCCCCGGATACTGCGAAATATATGTCAAGGCAAGTATGGAAACCCTGCGCCGGCGGGATCAAAAGGGGCTCTACAGTCAGGGTGAAAACGATGTGGCTGGCGTCCACTTTGCTATTGAGGAGCCCAAAGAGCCTGACCTGATCCTTTGCAATGACGGAGAAAAAACGCCGGAGGAGCAGGCGCAAAAAATTATGGAGGTAGTTGCAGCATGGAATTAGGAGATTTTACTCAGCTTGCCCAGGCCTATAAAAATCGGACAGGCTATTCCCTCACGGTCCTGCAGGTGATCCAGGCCTACATAGAGAAGAAGAACGGCCCTGTTTCCGCTGTGGCCGACGTGGGCGCGGGAACCGGAAAGCTGACGGAGAACCTGGCGCAGCTGGGTCTGAGGGGCTTTGCCGTAGAGCCCAACGACGCCATGCGGGAGGAGGGAATGCGTCTTTTCGCAGGGCAGACCAGCTTTACCTGGTCCAAGGGCCTGGCGGAGGTCACCGGCCTGCCGGACAGCTGTGTAGACTGGGTGCTGATGGGCTCGTCCTTTCACTGGGCGGACGCGCCTGTGGCGCTGCGGGAGTTCTACCGGATCCTGAAGCCGGGCGGATGTTTCACCGCCATCTGGAACCCCAGGGATCTGGAGCGCAGCCCATTCCACATGGACATTGAGCGCGCCATCCAGGAGATGGTCCCCCATCTGAAGCGGGTTTCCTCCGGGTCCAGAATGAACATGACGGACATGGAGGAGAAGCTGCTCTGCACCCCCTGTTTTGAGGACCTGTTCCTCATCGAAGGCCCCCATGAGGCCGTGATGAGCAAAGAGCGGTATATGGGCGCGTGGCGCTCCGTCAACGATATCCACGCCCAGGCGGGGGACACCCTGTTTGAGGAGATCTTGCAGATGATCGAAGAAAAAATCAGCGGACTGAAGGAGATCACCGTCCCCTACCTCTCCCGCGCGTTCACAGTCCGCTCCACAAAGCGGTGATTTTATGATAACATTTGGCAGCAAGGCGGACACCCTGCGGGCGCTGGAGCCGGTTCTGACCACCGCCCGGGTGCTGCCTCAGCTCTGCCTGCGGACGGGCGGGCTGGAGCCGGAAGGGCTGCTGTCTCTGGTGCGGGAGGCGGGATGGCAAAACCGGCCTCTCATTGTCCGGAGCAGCGCCCGCAGCGAGGACACGGCGGAAAGCTCCAACGCGGGGAAATTCCTCTCCATTGCCCATGTACGGGGTGAGGCGGCCATCTTGCAGGCCGTGGAGCAGGTGGCCGCCGCCATGGGGGACGACCCGGAAAACCAGGTCTTTCTCCAGCCCTGTTTGGAGCGGGTCCAGGTATGCGGCGTGGCCTTTACCGCGGACCCCAACACCGGCGGCAACTATTACATCCTGAACTACGACAAAACCACCGGCTCCACCAGCTCGGTGACAGACGGCACCGGCGCCCGGCTGGAGACCTTTTACCACTTTAAGCGCTCCCCCGTGCCCCCGCCTGCGCCCCTGGACCGGGTCATCGCCCTGTGCCGGGAACTGGAGGAGCTTTTCCAGCGCCCGGCCCTGGACCTGGAATTTGCCATTGCGGAGGATGTGCTCTATCTGCTCCAGGTCCGCCCCCTGGTGTTGCGCCGGCCCCTGGCCGGGCTGGAGGAGCAGAGCCGCTGCCTGGAGCAGATCCAGGAGAAACTGCGGGCCTCCATGCGCCCCCATCCCGACCTCTGCGGCCGCACCGCGGTCTACGGCGTGATGCCGGACTGGAACCCGGCGGAAATGATCGGCATTCGGCCCCGCCCCCTGGCCCTGAGCCTGTATCTGGAGATCATCACCGACGGCGTGTGGGCCTACCAGCGGGACAACTACGGCTACCGGAACCTGCGCTCCTTTCCGCTGATGCAGAATTTCCGGGGGCTGCCCTACATCGACGCCCGGGTGAGCTTCAACTCCTTCCTGCCCAAAAGCCTGCCGGGGGAGCTGGCGGAAAAGCTGACGGAGCACTATCTGAGCCAGCTGCGGCTGCACCCGGAGTTTCACGACAAGATCGAGTTTGAAATCGCCTTCACCTGCTATCCCTTCGACCTGCCGGAGCGGGTACGGCGTCTGGACGCCTGCGGCTTTACCAGGGAGGAGGAGGACTGTCTGGTGGAGGCGCTGCGGGCGCTGACCAACTCCATCATCTGTCAGGACGGCCTGTGGAAAAAGGACGCCCGCAAGATCGAAATTCTGCAGACCAAGCACCGGCAGATTTTGGACAGCGAGTTAAGTCCGGTGGAAAAGATCTACTGGCTGCTGGAATACTGCAAACGCTACGGCACGCTGCCCTTTGCGGGGCTGGCCCGGGCGGGCTTTATCGCGGTGGAGTTTCTGCGCTCCATGGTGGCGGTGGGGGTGCTCACCGAGGAGGAGCGGGCGGCCTACCTGGGCAGCCTGGCCACGGTGGGGAAAAATATCTCCCAAGATCTCTCCCGCCTGTCCCGGCAGGCTTTTCTGGAAAAATACGGCCATCTCAGGCCGGGGACCTACGACATCCGCTCGCCCCGGTACGACCAGGAGAGCCGCTACTTCGACACGGCCCTTCCCCGGCAGGTGACGTCGGACAAAGCGGTATTCAAGCTTTCCCTGGAGCAGTTTACGCGCCTTCAGCAGCTGCTGGAGAAACACCGGCTTTCCGCCGATGTGCTGTCTCTGTTTGCCTTCATCCAGCAGGCCATTGAGGGCCGGGAGTACGCGAAATTCGTCTTTACCCGCACCCTCTCCGACGTGCTGGAGCTGCTGGCCCAACTGGGTGAGGCGTACGGCCTGAGCCGGGAGGAGATGTCCTATGTCTCCATCCGGCGGGTGATGGAGTTCTGCTCGTCCGCCGGCGACCTGGGCCAGGTGCTGCGGGATTCCATCCGGGAGGGAAAGGCGATGGCACAGGCGGCCGCTGGGCTGACCCTTCCGCCGCTGCTGTGGGAAGAGGGGCAGGTATACAGCTTTTTCCAGCCCGACGGCGTGCCAAATTTTATCACCCAGGGGCAATGTACCGCCGAGACGGTGACGCTGCCCTCCGAGGAGCCGCTGACGGGGAAGCTGGTGCTGATCAAGGGGGCCGACCCGGGCTATGACTGGATTTTCTCCCATCAGATTGCCGGGTTTATCACCGCCTACGGCGGGGCCAATTCCCATATGGCCATTCGGGCGGCGGAATTTGGGATTCCCGCCGTCATCGGCGTGGGGGAAAAGCAGTTTGCCCGCTATGCCGCGGCCCGGCGGCTGGCGGTAGACTGCGGGAACAGGACGGTCATGATACTATGAGCAAGCAAATTGCCATCACGCAGCGGGTGCAGGTGGTGGAGCAAACCGGGGAGCGGCGGGACGCCCTTTCCCAGGAGTGGGCGGTTTTTGCCCAGGCCTGCGGCTTTTGCCCCGTTATTCTGCCTAACCATCTGCCCACGGTGAAGCAGATCCTGAGCCAGACCCCGTTGGACGGAATTTTGCTGACCGGCGGCAATGATCTGAGCGCCTATGGGGGCGACGCGCCCGAGCGGGATGAGGTGGAGGAAGTTCTGATCGCCTGGTCCATCGAAAACAGGGTGCCGCTGCTGGGGGTGTGCCGGGGGATGCAGATGCTGCTCTCCGTTTTCGGCGTGCCGCTGCGGCGTGTCAGCGGCCACATCCGGGTGGAGCATCCGCTGGACAATGGAGACACCGTAAACAGCTACCACGGCTGGGGAGCCACCGCCTGTCCGCCGCCCCTGTACCCCAGGGCCTGGGGGCCGGACGGCGTGCTGGAAGCGGTGGGGCACCGGGCGTATCCCTGGATACATGGGATCATGTGGCATCCGGAGCGGTATCTCCCGCCTCGGCCCCGGGATGTTGGGTGGATAAAGGAGGTATTTACACTGTGAAGGCCGTTATTTTGGCCGCCGGACGGGGCAGCCGCTTGGGTGAACGCACCAAGGACAGACCCAAATGTATGTGTATGCTGGGCGGGCGGACGCTGTTGGACCGCTGCCTGGACAGCCTGGAGCAGGCCGGGGTCCGGCGGGAAGAAACCGGAATTGTCACCGGCTATCGAAGCGAGCTGTTTACGGTTCCCGGCGTAACCTATTTTCACAATCTCCACTGGGAGCAGACCAATATGTTTTACTCTCTCACCATGGCAAAAGACTGGCTGGAGCGGGAGGACTGCATCGTCTGCTACTCTGATATTGTCTTTCATCCCAAGGCGGTCCGTGTCCTGATGGACAGCCCGGCCCCCCTTGCCATCACCTCCTACTCGGGCTACTGGTCCCTTTGGGAGCAGCGGATGGACAATCCCCTGGAGGACCTGGAGACCTTCCGGACAGACCCTTCCGGCCGCCTTCTGGAGATCGGGCAAAAGCCGGAGCGGCGGGAGCAGATCCAGGGCCAGTTTATGGGTCTGCTGCGCTTTACGCCCCAGAGCTGGGACTGGGTGGGGCAGACCCTCCGCCGGCCTCTGCCCAAGCCGGCGGACAAGCTGGACATGACAACCCTGCTTCAGGGCATGATTTTGCAGGGCTTTCCCATCCAGACCATTCCTGTGGAGGAGCTCTGGCTGGAATGCGACACGCAGCAGGATATTCTCACCTATGAGCAATGCTTTCCGCAGATGCTCCGGGGCTGACGGTATGAGGCTCAGGGCAGATTTACATACCCATACCACGGCCTCCGATGGACAGTATACGCCCCGGCAGCTGGTTTGCCGGGCGCAGGCGGCCGGCATCGGGTGCCTGGCCATCACGGACCATGACACCACTGGCGGCCTGGAGGAGGGGCTCCGGGCCGGAGCGGAGCTGGGGCTTACGGTGATCCGCGGCGTGGAGCTGGGGGCCAAGGAGGACCGGCACCTCCATATCCTGGGCCTGGGCTTTGGTGCGGAGCATCCCGCGCTGGAGGCCCTGTGCCGCACCCTGCAGGCCAGCCGGGCGGAACGAAAATTCCGCATTGCGGACTTTCTGAGGGAAAAGGGAATGGATATCCCGCTGGCGGAGGTGGAGGCCCTGGCCGGCGGAGGGCTGGTGGCCAGGCCCCACTTTGCCCGGGTCATGCTGGAGCGGGGTTATGTCTCCTCCCTCCGGGAGGCCTTTGACCGCTATCTGGATACGGAGGAATACCAGGCAATCGAGCGGTTCAAAGCGGAAGCAAAGGACTGCATCGCCGCCATCCACGCCGACGGGGGAAAGACGGTACTGGCCCACCCCTGTCAATTGGGCTATCCGGACGAAAAGCTGGAGGCCCTGCTGGCCCGGCTGAAAGAGGTCGGTTTGGACGCCCTGGAGTGCCATTACCCCCAACACACCCGGGCGCAGACGGCCTGGTATCTGAAACTGGCCAACATGTACGGCCTGCACGTCACAGCCGGCAGCGATTTCCATGGAGAACGGGTCAAGCCGGATGTGAGTCTTATGCCTACGGAACTGGAGCTGGACTGGCTTTTATAGCGTAAGCCGGATCTGTGTTGGCAAGGATAAGCTCCCCGGTTTACATCCGGGCAGACTCAAAACAAAACCGCCCTTTTCCACTGGAAAAGGGCGGTTTTGTTTTGCTGTTTCCTTGGTGCAGGCTATGGCTCACAGGCGTGAGAAGGGCCTGGACTGCCGGCGCAGTCCAGGTCTTTGAAATAGTCCTGGATACATTCCAGCAGCACATTTTCCTGATGGGAGATGGACTGTTTATTGCGGTGGAGCAGGCATATGGCGATTTCATTTTTGCTCCTTGTCCCGACCAGGGGAATGGCCTTGAGCTGGTCGCGGTACGCGCCGGAGCCATGGTGGATGGCGTAGCCGCACAGAAGGGAGGCCATATCGTTTTGCAGCACCGCCTGCTTGAGCAGCGCCACGGAGGAAAAGGTGGTGTAACGGTTTCCGGTGCCGAGGGATTTGGCATAGGCGATGGAATCCTCCTGGGCGTTGAAGTGGGGGAGGATGGCGAAATTCAGGTGATTCAATTCGCCAATGGAAACCTGTGCCCGGCCGGCAAGCGGGTGGCTGTTCCGCACCAAAAGATAGAGCTGATCCCGGCATAAAACGGAGACCTCCACCAGGTATTTGGAGGCAATGGAGCAGTATTCTGAGAGGTGGTCGGCGGAGTAATAGGTGACGCCGATGTTGCTTTTGCTGTTGATGATCTGGCTGCCGATCTCGTCGCCGGACGCGATGTGGAACTCCAGGTTTCCCTCCGGCAGCCGCTCCAGAAACATCTGGCTGAGCGGGATGCTCAGCGCGTCGCTGATGGTGGGGGAGAGCAGCAGGACCGCCGGAGTGGCGGCGGAGCCCAGCTTGCCCAGTCTCTGAATTTTATCAAACCGGGTGAGAATCTCCGTGATCAGAGCCAGCGCCTCCTCGCCCTCTGCCGTAATCTCCACCCCGCTGTGCGTGCGGCTGAAGATGTGGAAGCCCAGTTCATCCTCGATACGGCGCACGGTGGTGCTCAGCGAGGTCTGACTCAGGTAAAGGGCCTGGGCGGCGGTGGAAATGGAGCGATGCCGGCTAATTTCCAGAAGGTAACGAAGATATTCCATTCGCATATGGTTCATCCTCCATTGAAAAACAGCCGCTGTGGGAGGTTCGGAATCGCCAGAAGCAATCCAGAATACAAATTCTCAGGATTTTTTCCTGGCAGCTCTCAGAGCCTCCTCCGGGCGATGGATGAGGCACAGGGTAAGCCGGTTGGGGCGCGCGGTGTTGCGCACCGGAATGACGGAAAACTGGGCGGGGGAGAGCCGGCTTCCCTCCGAGAGAATGGTATACCGGGGGAGAAAACAGATCATACTCTGACGCAGCACCGCCTGCTTCAGCAGATCCACGTCGGGGAACCGGGTGATCCGGCTCCAGTTAGCCAGAATCGGCCCCAGAATGGCGTCATTCTGCACCGACTTGGCCGAAGCCAGCCGTTCTCCGTAGAGCTGGGACATGTCCACCTCCCGCAGGGAGGCGAGGGGGTGGGTTTTGGCCACAACCAGATAGATCTGGTCTCGGAGCAGCCGCTGGAGCTCGGCACACTGGGGGTTGGACTGAAGCAGGGAAATGTTTTCCTCCGTGAGATAGGCCAGTCCCAGGTTGGCGGCCCCCTTCTGAACCTGCTCCCCTACCGCGGTGCTGATACACTCCTCAAACGCCAGATTTCCCCTCAGGTCATATTGGTAGAACTCGTTGGTCAGGAGGACGGGCAGGCAGGAACCCACGGAAGGGGGGAGCAGCAGGCGGATGGTGGGGGCCTCCTGGGTGGAGCGCTGCTTCAGGCTCAAAAGCTCCTCATATTTCAGGTTGATCTCCCAGGCCAGGACCAGAAACTGCTCACCCGGCACGGTGGCGGCCACGCCGCCGGGGGTCCGTCGAAAAATGGGATAACCAAGTTCCTCCTCCGCACCCTTGACAATGGCGCTCAAGGTGGTCTGCCGGATATGGAGGGACCGGGCAGCCGCCGAAATGGAGTGCAGCCGCCCGATCTCCAGGAAATAGCGAAAGTGTTCCAGCTTCATGGCATCCTCCTGTTGAAAACAGTGCAGGGGAGCAGCACGCTGCTCCCCTGCCTGTAAGCATATCAGAATCAGATCTGTTTGTAAATCTCCTCCAGAGATTGCTCTGCAGGGAAACCCAGATTTTCCAGCGTACGGCCGCCGCGAATGTAGTCCCGGTCGTTGAGGGCGCCCGCCACCCCCAGGAAGGACTCCAGAACAGGCATCTCCAGGCCCAGCCGCTTGGCAACGGAGAGTACGAAGGCGCCGCCGCAGCCGCAGTCCTCGTGGAGATAGCGGTGGTCCAGGGCGTAGGGTCCGTCCATGTACTCGTAAAAGACGCTGATCTCCGGGTGCTCCTCCAGGTGGAGCACCTTGTCGATCATGCCGGTGGGCACGCCGTGGACCGCCATGCCCATGGCGTTGATGACCGCCTTCCGCTCACTGGCGATCTTCCGGATGCAGCGGACCACCGAGGGGGTAAAGGCGTACTTGAAGAGGGAGAAGGAGGCGCCCTTGTGGTCGATCTCCGCCGCAGAGAGGACGGTGCTGGCGATGTGGTTGATCACGTTGCCTGCGTTGACCACACCCTCAAACACGTTCTGGTTGGCGGTGTATTCCACCACCCCCTCCAGGGCCGCCAGGACCTTGGGGGTGTCGGAGGCGGGCAGAGAGGCCACCTTGCCCTTCAGGTTCAGGGGCAGACCCACGGTGACCTCCGCCGGGGCGGTGAGCCGGCAGGGGCAGAAGTTGCCCTCCTTTTCGGTGAGGGTCACCTGAGCGGTGACGCCCAGCTCCTGAAATACGCGGCGGAACACAAAGGCGCCCAGGTTGCCGGGGATGATGAGGATGTGCTGCCCGTCCTCCAGATGGGGGGCGATCCGCCGGGCCACCTCCTCGTGGCGGTCGGCGGCCACGTCCACGAAAATGGCCTCGGCGCCGTGGATGGCCTCAGCAGGGTCGGTGGTCACCTTGGCGGGGGCGCCGGTTCCCCGGATCTTGCCCCGCAGCTGGATGAAGCCCAGCTCCTTGACCGCGTCCAGCTCCTGCTGGAAGCGCTCGTCGTCGTGGAGGGTGACCTGGAAGCCGCGCATGGACATGACGCCGGCAACAGCGTGGCCGGTAGCACCGGCGCCAATTACAGTGATTTTCTGAATCATAACAGTGACATCTCCTTTGTCTGCGTGGGGAGCGGGACGCTCCGCAAGTGCTGATACGGTATCAATGGAAGGCAGCTGTGCGCAGACCCGGCCCTCTGGCGGGACGCGCCGGGTCCACAGGGAGGGGCCGGCGTCAGGCCGTAACCAGATAGGCCAGAGAGAACACCACAATGGATATGATCAGGAGCAACGCGGCGGAGAAGAGCACAATTTTGGTGCGCAGTCCGGCGTCGGGAATCTCGCTGCGGCCGTGGAAAATGGAGGCGGGGGCGGAAGCGCCGGGCAGGACCAGGCCCACGTTGGTCAGAATCAGCATGACGATAATGGTAAAGACCAGGATAAAGACGGGGCTGCGGCCCTCGAAGATGGGGCTGAAGATGCCGGTGAGCCAGGGCAGCACGCCGGTGGACTCGTTGGTCAGGGCGGTGGCCAGGGGGATGGTGACGGCGCACATCAGGATGACGGGCCAGCTGACCGCGCTGTCGGAGTGCTTGATGTCATTGAAGTGAATGGCAGCCTGGCCGTCGCCCTCGCCGCTGGGAATGACCATCAGCAGGGCGGAGCACACGCAGTACAGGCCGCCGGCGGTCAGGGTGTTGTTCAAGAAGTCGGAGAGGGGGTTGTTCAGGAAGGTGCCGGAGAAGATGGCCAGCAGCATGGTGATGAGGTAAACCACCAGGATGCGCTTGGTGCGGGGGCGCAGATGCTTGCTCTCCTCCCCCAGCTTTTCCACATCAAAGGCCTCCATGGTGGAAAAGTCCACCTTGAACAGCCGGGCGCCCAGAAGGACATAGGCGGTGATGATCAGGGTGCCGCAGATTCCGGTGATGAGGAACATGAGACCCAGATTGATGTTGCCGCTGGTCACCTGCTGCCAGGTGCTGGCCAGGCCCAGCTGCCAGCTCTTGTAGGGGATCATGGCGCCGCCCATCATCAGGGACAGCAGGATCCCGCCGAACCCGTAGTAGCGGAAGGTGCTCTTCTTGTCATAGCCGCAGGAGTCGGCGATGTCGTTCCAGATGGCGTAGAGGAGCAGGGCCATGGGGATCTGACTGATCACAATGGAGGTCCACATGAAGATGAACATGAAGCACCAGGTGTAGAAGATGGGCTTGCCTCTGAAAATCTTCTTGGTCAGGGACCAGCGGATAAACCACTTGCCAAAGCCGTAGATGACGATGGCGCCGGCGGTAAAGTACTGGGTAATGATCTGGAACACGGTGGAGCCGCCCATCATGGAGGCGATGGCTCCGTTCATGTCCGTATAGCCGCTCAGGCCGAACGCGATAAAGGCGAACAGGGAGGGCCAGATGACCTCACAGGTGGAGTAGCCATAGATAACGCCCAGGAAAAGGCCCAGCAGCTTCATGCCCACGGGGGTCAGGGTGGAAAAGGTGGGCAGGTAGCCGAATCCAAACATCAGCAGCAGGGTGATGATGATGTGGACGTACTGCGCGGGGGAGTAACCCTTGCGCTGGCGGACGCTTTTTTCATTAGACATACCAACAGTTCCTTTCTCTTTTCTGAAATGGGAAGGCGCCTGGCAAACGGGCCCGGACCGGGCGGGCCCGCCGGAGTTCCGGGGGCCCGCGGCGTGGTCGGGGCGGGGAAAAAGAGGGGAGCGGTTCTGAATTGGCAAATCCATCCGGAGAAAGGAATGTATGCGTTATGTATGGCTGGAGAGCAAAAATCGGCCTGATTACGCCCATGAGTGAAAATGCGGAGCACGCGTTCCACATCTATGCCCCGGAAGAGGTTTCTTTCGCCTCCATGAAGATCCAGTTCCCCGGCCCCACCCCGGAGGGACTGGCCATCCTGACCGACCAACTGGAGGCCACCGCCGCCATTTATAAAAATTACGACGCGGACCTGGTGGTGTTCGGCTGCACCTCCGGCAGCTGCATCAAGGGCCTGGGCTGGGATCAGGAGTGCATCCGGCAGATCGAGCGGGCCAGCGGCAAGCCCGGCCTGACCACCAGCACCGCCGTGCTGGAGGCCCTGAAGACCCTGGGCACCAAAAAGGTGGCCGTTCTCACCCCCTATCCCGAGGCCACCAATGAGGCCGAGAAAAAGTTCCTGGAGGATAACGGCTACGAGGTCACCAACATCGTGGGCATGGACGTGAGCTACATCCGCTGCGACGGGCGGAAGATGGAGGCCTGCGACGAGTATTTCCTTTACCGCAACGCCATGGAGATGGATCTGAAGGGCGCGGATACCTTTTTCCTGAGCTGCATGGGCCTGAGCACCATGGAGATCGTGGACGAGCTGGAAAAGCTGATGGGCGTTCCGGTTGTCACCAGCCACCAGGCCACCCTCTGGAGCGCGCTGCGCCACTGCCGGGTGGGCGCCAAGCTGCCCAACCTGGGCAAGCTGTTTACATACTGAGGGGACAACCGCGGAAAGGAGCGAGTTTTTCATGTATTATCGTGACGGAATGTACAGCATGCGGGCGAGAATCGGCGTGATCGCCCCGCTGGATGATCAGGTGGAATACGCCTTCAACAAATACGCCCCCGCCGGCGTGTCCTTCGACAGCACCCGGCTCTCCTTCCCCGGCCCCACCCCGGAGGGCCTCATCTATCTCTCCGACCAGCTGGAGGAGGCCGCCAAGATGTACGCCAAAAAGCGCCATGACGTGGTGCTCTTCGGCTGCACCTCCGGCAGCTGCATCAAGGGCTACGGCTTTGACAAGGAGTGCATCCAGCGCATCGAGCGGGCCAGCGGCAAGCCCGGCCTGACCACCAGCACCGCCGTGCTGGAGGCCTTCCAGGCGCTGGGTCTGAGCAAAACCGTGGTCATGACCCCCTATCCCGACGAGACCAACGAGGCGGAGAAGAAGTTCCTGGAGGACAACGGCCTGGAGGTCACCTCCATCACCGGCGTGGGCTTCAACAAGGTGGGGGAGTTCAGCCACCCCAGCAAATACTTCCTCTACCGCAAGGCCAAGCAGCTGAAAACCGAGGGAGCCGAGGTGTTTTTCCTGAGCTGCATGGGCCTGGCCACCATGGAGCTGGTGGAGATCCTGGAGGAGGATCTGGGCATGCCCGTCATCACCAGCCATCAGGCCAGCCTGTGGGCCTGCCTGCGCCACAGCCGGGTGAACGACAAGCTGCCCGGCCTGGGCAAGCTGTTTACCATCTGACCGGGACATATCGTAAGGAGGAGACAATATGGGATTTAATGTACATGGGCCGCTGACCACCGACTGGACCAAGCAGCTGTGCCATTTTATCAAGACGCTGAAGTATGAGGACATTCCCCCCATGGTCATCGAGCAGGCCAAGATGATGGTCATGCAGACGGTGGGCGTCAGCCTGTGCAGCGCCGAGCTCAAGCAGATCAAGGACGTAATCGCCATTTCCAAGGAGATGTCCCCCGGCAGCGAGGGGAAAGCTACCCTGTGGGCCGACGGGGCCAAGGTGAGCTGGGAGGCCGCCGCCCTCACCGCCGGCACCATGGGCGACGCCCTGGACTGGGAGGACTGCTCGGTGACGGGCCACCCCTCCGCCGGCGTCATTCCCACCGCCGTCATCGCCACCGAGGTGCTCCACAAGAGCGGCAAGGAGATGCTCACCGCCATTGTGGCCGGCTATGAGGTCTACCAGCGGGTGGCCCTGGCCGGCCGGAGCAACATCGTCAGCTACAACATCTTCGGCAACCTGACCGTGCTGATGAAGCTGCTGGACCTGTCCGAGGAGCAGATGAACCAGGCCTTCGGCATCGGCACCGCCTGCGCCATCATCCCCGCCAACGTCCACGAGCTGACCATGTCCGACTCCCTGAACTACCTCTATGGCTTCCGGGATGAGAGCACCATCAGCATGATCAAGACCGCCCTGTACGGCATCGAGAACATGGAGGACGCCTTTGACGACCCCACCGCCTACCTGGCCCACTGCGGCTATCAGGAGCCGGAGTGGCTGACCAAGGAGCTGGGCGAGCACTGGATGATGATGGACATGCTGCTGGTCAAGCACTGGCCCGCCAACGTCTTTGTCCAGACCTACGCCGAGCTGGCCGCCCGGCTGGTCACCAAATACAAGTTCAATCCCGACGACGTGGCCGAAATCATCATCCGTCCCTCGGTGGCCTTCCGCCACTGGTACTCCGAGACGGGCTACGAGTCCATCACCCAGGCCCAGTTCTCCATCCCCTACGCCGCCGCCTGCGCCATGTATCACCCGGAGCCCGGAGCGGTCTGGTATCAGCCTGAGACCATGAAGGATCAGAAGATCATCGACCTGATGATGAAGGTCAAGGCCGACGGCTTTGTCAAGATGACGGGCATGAAGTTCATCAAGGACCTCATCGACGGCAAGCACCCGGAGAAATTCATGCTCGTCCGCATGAAGGACGGCACCGAGTATGTGGAGAGCACCTTTACCCACCCCGGCCATCCCCACTACATGCTCACCCGGGACCAGTTCAAGGACCGCTTCCGCCTGGAGACCCGCAACGTGCTGGCCAGCGAGCAGGCGGAGAAGGCCATCGACTGCATCTGCCATCTGGATGAGTATGAGGACGCCTCTGTGCTGCCCCAGTTCCTCTATTGAGCGGCAGACCCGATATTGATGAAGCAGGAGGTACAGTATGCGGTACAATCGTCTGTATAAAGATAACAATTTCCTCACTCCCACCACCTATACCCAGACGCTGAGCGAGTACGCGGCCAATCTGAAGTACGAGGATATCCCGCCGGAGGTGGTGGAGCGGGCCAAAATGATTCTGCTCCAGACCATCGGCGTGACGCTGGGCGCCAAGGGGACCCCCATCTATAAAAAGGCGCTGCGGATGGCAAAGGAGGCCAACGGCGGCGCCGGCGGCGCCACCACCATGTGGGGCACCGGCGAAAAGCTGTCCGCCATCAACGCGGCCCTGGCCCTGGGCACCGCCAGCGACGCGCTGGACTGGGAGGACTGCTCCTGGACCGGCCACCCCGCCGCCGGCGTCATCCCCTGCGCCTGGCTGGCCGCCGAGGAGCGGCACAGGAGCGGCAAGGACCTGATTACCGCCATTGTGGCCGGCTATGAGGTCTATCAGCGCATCGCCATGGCGGTGCAGCCCTCCGACGAGCGGTGGAAGAAGAAGGGCTGGGGCCTGACCAGCTGGCAGATCTTCGCCTGCATCCTCCCGGTGGCCAAGCTCTACGGCCTGGACGCCCGTCAGATCAACCAGGCCATCGGCATGGGCTGCGAGTGCTCCACCCTGCCCGTGGCCTACCACGCCACCACCATGTCGGATTTCTACCACTACGAGCACGGCTACCGGGCCCGGGACGGCTTCTGCATCGCCAAGGCGGTGGAGAAGGGCATCCGCAACAACCGGGACGCCCTGGATGAGCCCCGGTGCTATACCGGCGTGATCTGCGGCAACGACGGCTCCAACGGCTCCGGCGAGACCACCATCCGCTCGGAGGAGGCCGACCTGTCCTGGCTGACCAAGGAGCTGGGCCAGCGGTACCTCATCATGCGCACCCTGCTCAAGCACTGGCCCGCCAACATGTGGGTGCAGACCCCGGTGGAGATCATCAGAGATCTGGTGCAGCGGGAGGGCTTCGGGCCCGAGGATGTGGAGGAGATCATCGTGGATCCCCCCGTCCGCGCCCGGATGTGGGCCCCCGACGAGGGCTTTACCTCCGTCACCCACGCCCAGTTCTCCATCCCCTTCGCCATCGCCTCCTTCCTCTACGATCCCCACCCCGGCGCCCACTGGTACACCCCTGAGCGCATGAAGGACCCCAAGCGCATCGCTCTGGCCAAGCGGGTCAAGGCCGGTCCCTCCCCCGAGGAGTCCCCCATGTCCAGCTTCAAGCAGTTCCGGGAGGAGCGGGGCTTCCCCATGAAGACCATCACCGTCAAGCTCAAGGACGGGCGCACCTTTGTGGAGAAAATGGACTGCCATCCCGGCCACCCCGACAACATGATGAGCCGGGAGCAGTTTGCCGACCGGTTCCGGGTCCAGGCCGCCCCGGTGCTCCAGGGCGAGGCCCTGGAAAAGGCGCTGGATACCCTGTGCAGAATCGAGGAAGTGGAGGATATCTCCACGCTGGACGGGCTGCTGGGCTGACCATCCCTCACGGGCCATAGGCGCGCATTGTTCCGGAGGCCGGCTCAGCCCGCCTCCGGAGCGCCTTGCCCGGAGAGAACTATGACTGTACTGCTTGGAGGAACCCTATGAACAAAATCGCCATTATCGGATTCGGCGGCGCCGGCTTCTGCGCCGCCGAGGAGGCGCGGAGACGGGATCCCAAGGCCGTGATTGACGTCTACTCGGACACAGACCTGGGGCCCTATAATCCCATGCTGACCACTTACTACGTAAAGGGCGCCATCCCCTATGACGCCATGTTTCCCTATGGCTCCCTGGAGGAGATCCGGGAGAAGCTGAACCTGAACATCTACACCAACCGGCCGGTTACGGGGCTGGACCCGGCGAACAGGACGCTTCGTTTTGCCGATGGCAGCCAGGCCGGGTATGACAACATCCTCATCAGCACCGGCGCCTCCGCCGTGGCGCCCCCCATTCCGGGCATGGACCTGCCCGGCGTGCTCAAAATGCGTACCGTAAAGGACGCGCAGGAGCTGAAGCAGCGGCTGGACAGCGGCGCGGTAAAGAGCGGCCTGGTCATCGGCTCGTCCTGGGTGGGCATCAAGGTGGTGGAGGACCTGGCGGTGCGGGATATCCCCTGCACCCTGATCGACGGGGCCCCGTGGATGTTTTACGTGGCCGCCTTTGAGGAGAGCGCCCGGCGGATCCAGGCGGATCTGCAGCACAAGGGCGTCAGCCTCTCCTTCAACCAGATGCTGGAGCGCATCGAGCGGGAGGACGACGGGCGGCTGACTGCCGTTACCAAGAGCGGGGACCGGTTTACCGCCGACCTCATCGCCGTCTGTATCGGCGTGCGGACCAATACCGCTTTTCTCAAGGACAGCGGGGTGGCCATGAACCGGGGGGTAGTGGTGGACAAGACCATGGCCACCAATTATCCCGGCGTCTATGCCGCCGGGGACTGCTGCGAGGCGCTGGATATCCAGAGCGGCACCCATCGCAACATCGGCGTGTGGTTCAACGCCCAGAAGCAGGGCCGGGTGGCCGGGGCCAACATGACCGGCGGCCGGATGGAGTTTGACGCCAACGTGCTGGTCAACCTGGCCCACTATCTGGACTATGACTTTATCAGCATCGGCGACGTGAGCGCCTGCGGGCCGGAGGACGCCGTCTATGAATATGAGGACGCCCGCTATTATATCCGGGGCGTCCGGAACGGCGGGGGCGTCAAGTGCCTGAACGTGATCGGCTCGGCGGAAAGCAACGGACTGCTCAAGAACATCTTTATCAAGTCCATTGAGAGCCCGGCGGCCGGCATCGACATCCGGTCGGTCTGCTATCTGAAGGACAAGGGCTTTCCGGACAGCTTCATCGACTTTTTAGGAGGGAAATCCGTTGACTGAGCTTGAAGAGAAAATCAAAGCCAAGATCCCCGGTCCCGATACCGGAATCGAGATCAAGCACTCCCTGTGCGCCATCTGCAGCCCCGGCCACCACTGCGGCGTGGACTGCTATGTGAAGGACGGCAAAATCATCCGGGTGGAGGGCACGCCGGAGCACCCCTACAACCACGGCCACCTGTGCACCAAGGGCTCCGCCCTGCGCAACGCCGTCTACCGGGAGGACCGCATCAGGACCCCCCTGCGCCGGGTGGGCCAGCGGGGCGAGGGCAAGTTCGAGCCCATCAGCTGGGACGAGGCCTATCAGACCATCGCCCGGAAGCTCAATGAGGTCAAGGAGCAGTACGTCCCCAATTCCGTGGCCTTCCTCAGCGGCTACTGCAAGTGGTACCGCCCCATCCTCCACCGCTTTGCCCATGTGTTCGGCAGCGTGAACTTCGGCACCGACGACTCCACCTGCAGCGCCGCCATGGTCATCGCCAACAAGGTCACCGCCGGCACCGGCGCCGGACCGGACATGGCCCACGCCAACACCTTCCTGGGCTGGAACTTTGACGGCTACTACTCCGCCCACCTGTCCGTGCTGGGCGTGCAGAAGCTGAAGGAGCGGGGGGGCAAGGTCATCATCATCGACATCCGCCAGACCCCGGCCTCCAGAAACCTGGCCGACATCTTCCTGCAGATCAACCCGGGCACCGACGGCGCCCTGGCTCTGGGCATGGCAAAGCTTATCATTGACAACGGCTGGGCCGATATGGACTATGTGGAGAAGTACACCTACGGCTTTGAGCAGTACAAGGCCCTGGCCGACCAGTACCCCCTGGACAAGGTGGCCCGGATCACCGGCCTGGACCCCAATGACATCTATGAGGCCACCAAGCTGTACGCCACCAACGGCCCGGCCTGCACCAACTTCTCCGCCTCGGCCCTGGTGCACCACATCAACGGCTTCAATTCCCACCGGGCCATTTTCTGCCTCACCGCCCTCACCGGCAACTTTGACCGGGCCGGCGGCAACGTGCCCAACCCGGCCACCTACCTCCACAAGCCCGCCGGCTTCAAAATGCGGGAGCACGAGTTCCGCTCCGACCGCTACCCCGGCGGCGCTGAGCGCATCGGCGCCGAGCGCTTCCCACTGTGGAACGCCCAGTTCGATGAGCTGCAGGGCATGGACCTGCTGCGCCAGCTGGAGGAGGACAAGCCCTACCCCGTCCGGGCCATCTTTGCCCTGGGCATGAACGCCAAGATGTACCCCCAGACCGACGATCTGCTCCGGGCCATGAAGGACAAGCTGGACTTCTTCGTGGACACCGACGTGTACATGACCATGACCGCAAAGTACGCCGACATCGTCCTGCCCGCCTGCACCTCGGTGGAGCGCAGCGAGCTGAAGGCCTACCAGGGGGGCTATCTGTTCTACACCAAGCCCGCCATCCAGCCCCTGTATGAGTCCCGGTCGGATGTGGATATCCTCTGTGACCTGGCCCGGCTGATGAACCTGGATGACGAATACCTCCAGAAGGGGTACGAGGCCAGCCTGGACTGGATGATGGAGGGCTGCGGCCTGACGGTGGCCGACCTGAAAAAGAGCGACCTGCCGGTTAAGGTGCCCGCTGCCAAGTGGCCGGCGGAGCCCGGCAAGTGCCTGCGGGACGGCTTCAAGACCCCCACGGGCAAGTTCGAGTTCTACTCCACCGCCATCGCCGCCATCGACCCCAAGTACGGCCTGGACCCCCTGCCCTCCTACTATGATTCCCTGGCCGACCAGAACGACGAGCAGACCAGAGAGAATTACCCCTTCTACCTGTGTACCGGCGCCCGCCTGGCCCACGCCATCCACTCCCGGGCCCATGAGACCCCCTGGCTGCGCAGCCTGCGGCCCGAGCCCACCTGCGAGATCAACCCCGAGGACGGCAAGCGCCTGGGCCTGAAAGAGGGGGGCAGCGTGGAGCTCTACAGCCCCTACGGCTCCATCCGGGTCAAGGTGAAGTTTACCCACAAGATCAAGCCGGGGGTCATCATGATGCTCCACGGCTACACCGAGGCCAACGTAAACCTGCTCATCGGCCGGGACCATCTGGACCCCTATTCGGGCTTCCCCGGCTTCAAGGGGATGCGCTGCAACATTCGGAATGTCCAGGAGGGTTGAACCATGAAACATGTCTTTGTATTTGATGCGGACAAGTGCTGCGCCTGTTCGGCCTGCATGATGGGCTGCATGGACCAGAACGACATCGACCTGGCCGCCGGCGAGCAGTGCTACCGGAAGACCTTTGACAATGAAATCGAGCTGGCCGACGGAGGGGTGTACTGCGCCTACCTGTCCACTGCCTGCATGCACTGCACCGACGCCCCCTGCATCGACGCCTGCCCGGTGGGCTGCCTGAAAAAGGACCCGGAGACCGGCTTTACCATCTATGACAACACCAACTGCATCGGCTGCAAGAGCTGCGCCATGGCCTGTCCCTTTGGCGCGCCCCGCTACCGCGAGAGCGACGGCAAAATGGTCAAGTGCGACGGATGCAACACCCGGGTGAAAAACGGCCTCCAGCCCGCCTGCGTGCGGGCCTGCACCTTCGGGGCCCTCACCTGCGTCACCGAGGAGGAGTACCGGGCCAGCGGCAGCGACAAGGCGTGCAGCGCCCTGCTGGACAGCCTCCACCTCCGGCGCAAGTGAGCCGGGGAGGATCAGGAGCGTAATATGGCGATCAATTATCCCCAGGAGCAGCTGCTCCTGCTCAGTGAGGACGACGTGCTGGCCCTTCTCACCCCCGCCGACGTCATTACCCTGGCGGAGGACACCTTTTACCGCGTGGGTACGGGGGAGATCACCGTGGGCGAGATGGGGCTGATGTACGTGGACCCCGAGCACAAAAACAATTTCCACTCCATGCCCGCCATCCTGCGCCACCGCGCTTACGCCGGCGTGAAGTGGATTGACACCTACGCCGCACCGCTGCCGGGCTATCCCTTCAGCCACGGCAATCTGGTGGCTCTCAGCGATACCCGCACCGGCTCCCCGGTGGCCATCGTGGGCGCCACCAATAGCACCAACATGCGCACCGCCGGAGGCCACGGGGTGGTCCAGGCCAGACACCTGGCCAACCCGGAGCCGGAGGTGCTGACGGTATTCGGCTGCGCGCCCAGGCCAGAGCCGGCATCCGGGGTTTTCTGGAGGGTTTCCCCTCCCTGAAGCAGCTGCACCTCTTCAGCCGCAGCCGGGGCCCCATGGAGGAGGTCCGGCGGCAGTACGACGGCCGGGTGGAGACGGTGCTCTGCGCCGCCCCGGAGGAGGCCCTGGCCGGGAGCAATCTGGTGCTGATGGCCTCCGGAGCCCAGCAGGCCCTGTTCCCCGCGGAGCTGCTCCGCCCGGGCACCACCGTCATCGGCATTGAGGGCTTCCGGGACCTGGATCCCCGGCTGGGCAAGACGGCGGACAAGTGGTATCTGGGCTATCGGGTGCCCGACGCCCACATTCTCCGCAGCCCCAAGCTCAACCCCGGCCACCTGCTGACAGAATCCGACGTGTTCGGCGATATGACCGAGCTGCTCACCGGAAAGTGCCCCGGCAGAGAGCGAGAGGATGAGATCATCGTCTCCACCCACATGGGAATGGGGGCCCACGACGTAAACTGCGCCGCCACGGTATACGAGCGGGCGCGGGAACAGGGCCTGGGCCAGACGTTCCGGCTGGCCTGAACCAGGATAGAGAGATACAACTGAATTGCTCCGAGTGGAATCGCCTGCAGGCCTTGGCTATGGCGGTTCCGCCTGGGCCAGACCGGAAACGGTCTGACCTTCCGTATTTGAAAAGGGGCTGCTCCAGGACAGATGAAATGCGGGGGAGCCGTCTTTTCCGACGGCTCCCCCGCATTTTGTGGGAAACGCCACTTTCACCGAAGGAGAGAAGCTGCTGATGAAAACAGGTCTTACGCTGGAAGAGGCCCAGACAGCCATCCTGCTGAACCGAGTCCCGCTGGGCACGCAGATGCTGCCCCTGGAGCGGGCCCTGGGCCGGACCCTGGCGGCTGACGTCGCCGCCCCCCTGGATCAGCCCCCCTTTGACCGCTCCCCTCTGGACGGCTACGCCCTTCGCTCCGCTGATCTGACGGGGGCGAACCGGGAACACCCCGCCGTGCTGGAGGTGGTGGACACGGTGTATGCCGGGGATGAAGCCAGAATCCCCGTGGGCCCCGGTCAGGCGGTACGGCTCATGACGGGGGCCATGCTGCCCCCCGGCTGCGACTGCGTGGTACCCCAGGAGGACACCGACCAGGGAGACCCGGTCTCCGTGTTTGTCTCCCTGAAGCCCTTCCAGAATTATGTCTATCAGGGCGAGGACTACCGGAAGGGCGCCCTGCTGCTGGAAAAGGGCACCCGGCTGGACGCCGCCGCCCTGGGGGTATTGGCCAGCGCTGGGCTCACGGAGGTGGAGGTGTGCCGCCGGCCCAGAGTGGGCCTGCTCACCACCGGAGACGAGGTGGTGTCCCCCGGAACGCCCCTCCCCGCCGGGAAGATCTACGGCTCCAACCAGATGCTGCTGGCCGCCCGGCTGGCGGAGCTGGGGTTTGAGACCGAAACCGCCCACCAGGGGGACAACCCCGCCGCCGTGGCGGAGGCCATGAGGGAGCTGCTGGAAACCTGCGACGTACTGCTCACCACCGGCGGGGTGTCGGTGGGGGACAAGGATATCTTTCATCAGGCCCTCCCCCTGATGGCGGCGGTTTATCCGGGGCCGGTACGAACATGGACATATCACCCTGCCGGAGGGACACTCTTCCGGGATGCTCGCCTCTCTGGTGGGGTGCAACTGCCTGGCGGAGCTGCCGGCGGGCTCTCCCCCGGCGGAGGCGGGCACCCGGGTGCGGATTCTGCTGCTGGAATGAGGAGGCTGTCATGGAACCTGTTTTCAATCATTTTGACCAGGCGGGCAACGCCGTTATGGTGGATGTGACCGGCAAAGAGCCCACCTACCATACCGCTGTGGCCGAGGGAAAAATCTTCGTCACCCGGCCCATTCTGGACGCCATCACTGGCCGCACCGCCGCCAAGGGGGACGTGCTTGGGGTGGCGAGGGTGGCGGGCATTATGGCCGCCAAGCGCACCTGGGAGGTCATCCCCCTGTGCCACCCCCTGCTGCTCA